>JAYUQJ010000036.1:0-16502 GCA_043756825.1 Betaproteobacteria bacterium
GCTGTTGTGGCGGTCGCTGCGCGACCCCCACCACGAAGAGCACTGAATGACCCACCCCCGATGCGGCCTGCGGCCGCCTCCCCCTCAAGGGGGCGACGCCAGTGGCCCGGCAGAGCCGGATCCACGGCGTCCGCTTGGCAACACGCACGCTTTGCGCGAATCGCGAGAGAGCCATTGACATGTTGACGTTGCAGAGGTTCGGATTCCCGCTGTTCGCGTTGCTGATGCTGGCACTGCCACTGCTGCCGCTGCCCGATTTCTGGATCACCCAGCTCAACTACATCGGCCTGTACGCGCTGGTCTCGCTGGGCCTGGTGCTGCTCACCGGGGTGGCGGGCCTGACCTCCTTCGGCCAGGCGGCTTTTGTCGGCGTGGGCGCCTACACCGCCGCCTTCCTGGCGATCAAGCTGGGTGTCTCGCCCTGGTTGACCCTGCCGGTCGGCGTGGCCTTGAGTGTGATCGTGGCGCTGGTGCTGGGCGCCATCACGCTGCGCATGTCGGGCCACTACCTGCCGCTGGCCACCATCGCCTGGAGCCTGACCATCTACTACACCATCTCCAATATGGAGTTCCTGGGCAAGTACGACGGTTTGCTGGGCGTGCCACCCATCACCTTGTTCGGCACCAGCCTGGGCTCGGGCCGGGGTATCTATGTGCTGATCTGGCTGTTTGCGCTGGCCGGTGCGCTGGCGGTGACCCACCTGCTGGATTCGCGCCCCGGCCGGGCCATCCGGTCGCTGAAGAACGGCACCACCATGGCCGAGGCCATGGGCATCTCCACCTTCCGCTACAAGGTGATCGCCTTTGTCGTGGCGGCCATCCTGGCAGCGGTCTCGGGCTGGCTGTTTGCGCACTTCCAGCGCACCGTCAATCCGTCGCCCTTCGGCCTGAACAAGGGCATCGAGTATTTGTTCATGGCGGTGCTGGGCGGCGTGGGCCATGTCTGGGGCGCTTTCCTGGGCGCGGGTGTGCTCAAGCTGGTGGAGGACCAGTTGCAGACCGTGTTGCCCAAGTTGATTGGCACCAGTGGCAATTTCGAGATCATCGTCTTCGGCCTGGTGTTGATCGCGGTGCTGAAATACGCGCCCGACGGCCTGTGGACCTTTGTCGGCAAGTGGCTGCCAGCCCCCCGGCGCGTGCGCGATTGGGAGGGCGCCGCCAAGCTGCCCGCGCGCGACAAGCCCAAGAGCGGCGAGTTGCTGCTGGAGGTGGACGCGGTGCGCAAGGAGTTTGGGGGCCTTGTCGCGGTGAATGATGTCAGCTTCAACATCCGGGGCGGCGACATCGTCGGCCTGATCGGCCCCAATGGGGCCGGCAAGTCCACCACCTTCAACCTGATCACCGGGGTGTTGTCGCTCACCCGCGGCGCGGTGCGTTTGCGCGGGCAATCGATCGCCGGCCTGCCGTCGCGGCTGATCGCGCGGCGCGGCATCTCGCGCACTTTTCAGCATGTCAAGATGATCCCCGAGATGACGGTGCTGGAGAACGTCGCCCTGGGCGGCTACCTGCGGACCCAGTCGGGCACGCTCAAGGCCATCCTGCGGCTGGACCGGGCCGAGGAGCGCAGCCTGTTTGCCGAGGCTGAGGCCCAGCTGCAGCGCATTGGCATGGCCGGCCAGATGCATGAGCTGGCCGGCAACCTGGCCCTGGGGCCGCAGCGTCTGATGGAGATCGCTCGCGCGCTGTGCACCGACCCCTCGCTGCTGCTGCTGGACGAGCCCGCCGCCGGCCTGCGCCACAAGGAGAAGCAGGCCCTGGCCAATGTGCTGCGGCAGTTGAAGCGCGAGGGCCTGAGCATCCTGCTGGTCGAGCACGACATGGATTTCGTGATGGGCCTGACCGACCGCATCGTGGTGATGGAGTTCGGCACCCGCTTGATCGAGGGCACGCCGCAGGAGGTGCAGGACAGCCCGGTGGTGCGCGCCGCCTATCTGGGCACGGAACACTGAATGAGCACACCTGAGCTGTTGTTGAAAGTCACCAACCTGCATGCCGGCTACGGCCGCGCCGAGGTGCTGACCGGCCTGAACTTCCAATTGGCCAAGGGCCAGGTGGTGACCGTGATCGGCCCCAACGGCGCCGGCAAGAGCACCACCTTGAACGCGCTGATGGCGGTGCTGCCTTCGCGTGGCCAGGTGGTGTTCGACGGGGTCGATCTGGCCGATGTGTCGCTGGAAGAACGCGTGATGCTGGGCATGGCGCTGGTGCCCGAGAAGCGCGAGCTGTTCGGCACCATGCCGGTGGAGGACAACCTGATCCTCGGCGGCTACCGGGCGATGAAGCTGCGGGTACCTAACTGGCGCGGTGAGCTGGAGCGCGTCTACACCCTGTTCCCGCGCCTGAAAGAGCGCCGCCTGCAACTGGCCGGCACGCTGTCGGGCGGCGAGCGCCAGATGCTGGCCGTGGGCCGGGCCTTGATGTCGGCGCCAAAGCTGTTGATGCTGGACGAACCCAGCCTGGGCCTGGCGCCGCTGATCGTGCGCGAGATCTTCCGCATCATCGTGCAACTGCGCGATCAGGGCGTGTCGATCCTGTTGATCGAGCAGAACGCCCGCGCCGCGCTGGGGGTGGCCGACCACGGCTATGTGCTGGAGACCGGCGCTTTCGCCCTCCACGGCCCGGCGTCGCAACTGGCGGGCGACCCGCGCGTGATCGAGACCTACCTGGGCGCCGCGCGCAAGGCGTCCTGATCGCCGCTTCCAACCCCGACCGGCTGACACACGATATGGATCTGCAAGGCATCGGCCATGCGCTGACGGGCTGGGCCGGGGCCCGCATCGCAGGCACCGCGCTCGACCCTGCCTGCACCCCACCGTCGGGCGGCCGCAGCGCAGCGCAGTGGCTGCAAGCTGCGCAGTTCAGCCTCGACGGGCTGCTGCCGCAGGCCCAGGTGAACCGGGGCCGGGCACGGCGGGCGGGCGCGGCCTTGCCCTTCGTGGCTGCCTGATGGCGCGCGCCGCCAACGCCCGCGAAGCCGCCGCCAGCCCAGCGGCGGGCGCGGCCGATACCGGGGGCGAATTTCCGGCTGAGCCGGGCGCGCTGGTGCTGGGCCCCTTGGGCGACCTGTTGGGCTTCCACATCGCCCGGGCGGCGGTGACGACCTTTGCGCTGTTCGAGCAGCATGTGGGCCGGCCCTTCGGCCTGCGCAAGGTGGAGTACTCGCTGCTGCTGCTGGTGCTGGCCAATCGGCCGCTCAGCCCCAAGCGTCTGGCCCAGGCGCTGGCGCTGTCGGCGCCCAACCTGACGATGCTGCTGGACCGCCTGCAGGACCGCGGTCTGCTGCGCCGTGAGCGCAGCCTGGTGGACCGCCGATCGCAGAATGTGGTGCTCACCGACGAGGGCCGGCGGATTGCCGAGGCTGGCGCAGCCGAAGCAAGGCCGATGGAACGTGCGCTGGACAGCCGGCTCAGCCGTGCCGAGCATGCAATGCTGATCGAGTTGCTCAGCAAGGTGGCGGGGGGGTGAGGTCGGATGGGTTTCAAAGACATCCAAGCGGGGCGACGGCATGGCTGTCAGGGCGGCGATCCTCAACGGCCGCGTTCTCCGGGTTTCCCCCAGTCCCCGGCCCTCTGAAGCCGTCAGCTTGGCCTCTTATGATCGACCGACCGGTCGGTCAATTCAACGGAACACCCCATTTATGAAGACTTTGCACATCCTGTTGGCGGCGGCCATTGCCGCGCTGTCCCTGTCGGCCCAGGCCGACATCACCATCGGCGTCACGCTGTCGGCCACTGGCCCGGCGGCTTCGCTGGGCATCCCCGAGAAGAACACCATCGAGCTGATGCCGCGCACCATGGCCGGCCACAAGGTCAACTACATCGTGCTCGACGATGCCAGTGACACCACCGCCGCGGTGGCCAATGCGCGGCGCCTGATCACCGAAAGCAAGGTTGACGTGATCCTGGGCAGCACCACCACCCCCAACTCACTGGCGATGCTGGACGTGGTGTCCGAGAACCAGACCCCGATGGTCTCGCTGGCAGCGTCCAGCCGGGTGGTGGATCCGGTCGATGCCAAGCGCCGCTGGGTCTTCAAGACGCCGCAGAACGACATCATGATGGCGCTGGCCATCGCCCAGCACATGGCCAACGCCGGCATCAAGACGGTGGCCTTCATCGGCTTTGCCGACGCCTATGGCGAAGGCTGGTCGCAGGAGTTCGGCAAGGCTGCCGGCATCAAGGGCATCACGGTGGTGGCCAGCGAGCGCTTCAACCGCAACGATGCCTCGGTCACCGGTCAGGTCCTCAAGCTGCAGGCCGCCAGCCCGCAGGCGGTGCTGATCGCCGGCTCGGGCACCCCGGCTGCGCTGCCGCAGCGCACGCTGAAAGAGCGCGGCTTCAAGGGCCCGATCTACCAGACCCATGGCGTGGCCAATGCCGACTTCCTGCGCGTGGTGGGCGCCGACGGTGAGGGCACGCTGCTGCCGGCCGGCCCGGTGCTGGTGGCCGCGCAGTTGCCGGCCAGCGACCCGTCGCGCAAGGCCGGGCTGGACTACAGCGCCGCCTACGAGGCCAAGTTCGGCAAGGGCAGTGTCTCGACCTTCGGCGCCCATGCCTGGGATGCCGGACTGTTGATCCAGGCTGCGGCTGCCGTGGCGGTGAAGAAGGCCCAGCCCGGCACGCCGGCCTTCCGCGCC
Source organism: Betaproteobacteria bacterium (assembly GCA_043756825.1). Taxonomy (GTDB): domain Bacteria; phylum Pseudomonadota; class Gammaproteobacteria; order Burkholderiales; family Burkholderiaceae_C; genus Pseudaquabacterium. The sequence continues at coordinate 4,637 of JAYUQJ010000036.1, forward strand.
GCGCTGCGTGATGCGCTGGAAGCCACCAAGGATGTGATCGGCACCCACGGCACCTTCAATATGTCGGCTGCCGACCACAACGGCCTGGACCAGCGCGCCCGCGTCATGGTCCGGATCGAAAAGGGCGCCTGGGTGTTGCAGAAGTAAGCCTGCGACCGCGCTGACAAACAAAAAGGGCCACCTCTGCGGCCCTTGGTCACGCCGGTGGGTGGCAGTGGCTCACCAGGGCGCTCGGCCGATGCCCATCACCCGCCGGTACCACTCGTGGAAGTGCTGCATGCCGTCCTCCATCGGGCTCTGGTAGGGGCCGGCCTCGTCGTCGCCGCGCTCCATCAGCGCCTTGCGGCCGGCGTCCATGCGCAGCGCGATCTCGTCATCCTCCACACAGGTCTCCATGTAGGCGGCTTGCTCGGCCTCGATGAACTCGCGCTCGAAGGCAGCGATCTCCTCGGGGTAGTAGAACTCCACCATGTTGACTGTCTTCTGCGGCCCCTTGGGGTAGAGCGTGCTGACCACCAGCACATGCGGGTACCACTCGACCATGATGTTCGGGTAGTAGGTCAGCCAGATCGCACCCTGCTTGGGCGGCGCGCCATTGCCCAGCGCCAGCACCGCCTCGTGCCAGCGCTTGTAGGCCGGTGAGCCGGCCTGGCGCAGTGAATCATTGATGCCAACCGTCTGTACCGAGTGGTGTGGGCTGAACTCCCACTTCAGGTCGTCGCAACTGACGAAGCGGCCCAGCCCGGGGTGGAATGGGCCCACATGGTAGTCCTCCAGGTAGACCTCGATGAAGGTCTTCCAGTTGTAGTTGCACTCGTGCAGGTGAACCTTGTCGAGTACGTAGCCCGTGAAGTCGAGCTCGGCGCGCGGTCCGATCCGGCCCAGTTCGGCGGCGATGTCCCGGCCGTTGTCCTCGAACACCATGCCGTTCCAGGTGCGGGTGGGGTAGCGGTTCAGGTGCAGGCAGGGGTCTTGCTGGAACAGCGGGGCGCCCAGCAGCTCACCCTTCAGGTTGTAGGTCCAGCGGTGCAGGGGGCAAACGATGTTGCCGCCGGCATGCCCGGGCGCGTTGTGGCGGGTGTTTCCACGGCCGCGCAGCATCAGCGCCTGGCGGTGCCGGCAGACGTTGGACAGCAGCTCGATGCCCTGATCGGTGCGCACCAGCGCCCGACCCTCGCCCTCCTGGGGCAGTGCGTGGTAGTCGCCGACTTCGGGCACCGCCAGCGAGTGGCCCAGGTAGCGGGGCCCATGCTGGAAGATCAACTCCATCTCGCGCCGGAACAGGTCGTCGGCGAAATAGGTGGTGACCGAGAGTTGCGAGCGCGCCGACCGGTCGTCGACCGAATGGCGCGCAAGAGCTTCGAGACGTACGCTCAGGTCCGACATGATCCCCGGGATCTCCAGCAAGGATGTCAAAAACCTCCGATCCGGTGGCCCCGCGGATAGGCAAGATCGGTAATGACGAGAACGGCCACCCTCATGGCAGCCGCATACTCAATTGTAGCCAGCGACTGTCGCACCGCTGCGACAGCGCGCGTCTAAGATGTCGATCCTGCAGATTCAAGCCCGCCATGCCACTTGCCACCCCGCTCGCCGCTCAACCCCAACGTTATGAAGACGCGCTGGGCGAACTGGAGCGCCTGGTGCAGGCCATGGAGGGCAATCAGCTGCCGTTGGAGGGATTGCTTGACAACTACCGTCGCGGCGCGCAGTTGCTGGCCTTCTGCCGCGACCGCCTGCAAGCCGTGGAGGACCAGGTCAAGGTGCTGGAAGACGGCCAGCTCAAGGACTGGGATCCGTCATGAGCGTGCCGGGCCGCACCCGAGCGCCTATGCCGCATCACGCGCTGGCTTGGGTGTCGCCGTGAGCGCCGCGCTTGACAGTCCGGCCGACGCCAAAACTGCGGCCGACGCCCAGGAGGCCTTTCAGGGCTGGGTGTACGACGAGTTGCGGCGGGTCGAGCAAGCCTTGTCCGACTGGGTGCCGGCCGACGCCCCGGCCGGCCTGGGCCAGGCCATGCGCTATGGCGTGCTCGACGGCGGCAAGCGCCTGCGGCCCTTGTTGGTGCGCGCCGCTTGCGAAGCCGTGTCGGGCGACACCGGCGCCGCCCTGCGCGCAGCGGTGGCGGTCGAGCTGATCCATGCCTACTCGCTGGTCCATGACGATATGCCCTGCATGGACAACGATGTGCTCCGCCGGGGCAAGCCCACGGTACATGTGCAGTTCGGCGAGGCCACCGCAATGCTGGCGGGGGATGCGATGCAGGCCCTGGCCTTCGAGGTGCTGACCCCCAGCGCCAGCGTGGCGCCTGCGCTGCAGGCGCGCCTGTGCAACCTGCTGGCGCGCGCCGCAGGCCATGCCGGCATGGCCGGTGGCCAGGCCATCGACCTGGCCAGTACCGGCAAGCCGCTGGATGAAGCCAGCTTGCGAGACATGCACCGCCGCAAGACCGGCGCGCTGCTGCAGACCAGTGTGCTGATGGGCGCCGCCACCGGGCACTGCGATGCCGAGGCCTGGCGTGCGCTCACCGATTTTGGTGCCGCCCTCGGCCTGGCCTTCCAGGTAGTGGACGACATCCTCGACGTCACCCAGGAGTCGCACAAGCTCGGCAAGACCGCCGGCAAGGACCTGGATGCCAACAAGCCCACCTATGTGACCGTGCTGGGCCTGGCCGAGGCGCGGCGCCAGGCCCATGCGCTGCACCACCAGGCCGTGCAAGCACTGGCGCGCAGTGCGTTGCTGGATGCCACCCACCTGCGGCTGCTGGCCGACATGGTGGTCGACCGCGATTGCTGACCCCCGCCCCATGCCCTATTCCCTGCTCGATACCATCAATGCCCCGGCCGATCTGCGCCGGCTTGCCCGCAGTGATCTCGGCCGACTGGCCGTGGAGTTGCGCAATTTTGTGCTCAGCACCGTCAGCAAGACCGGGGGTCACTTGTCGTCCAACCTGGGCACGGTGGAATTGACGGTCGCGCTGCACTATGTGTTCAATACGCCGCATGACCGCATCGTCTGGGACGTGGGGCACCAGACCTACCCGCACAAGATTCTGACCGGCCGGCGCGAGCAGATGTCCACGCTCAAGCAGTTGGGCGGCATCAGTGGCTTCCCGCGCCGCTGCGAGAGCGCCTACGACACTTTTGGCACCGGACACTCGTCCACCTCCATCTCTGCGGCACTGGGCATGGCGCATGCTGCCAAGGTCAAGGGCGAGCACCGCCGTGCGGTGGCCGTGATCGGTGATGGCGCCTTGACCGGTGGCATGGCCTTCGAGGCCCTCAACCACGGCGGCGGGCCGCATGGGGTGGGGCCGGCCGACCTGCTGGTGATCCTCAACGACAACGACATGTCGATCAGCCCGCCGGTGGGCGCACTCAACAAGCATCTGGCGCGCCTGCTGAGCGGCAATTTTTACAGCGCGGCGCGCGAGGGCGCCAAGAGCGTGCTGAAGAACACCCCGCTGTATGAGTTTGCGCGGCGCTTCGAGGAGCACACCAAAGGCATGGTGGCGCCCGGCACGATCTTCGAAGAACTCGGCTTCACCTATGTCGGCCCGATCGATGGCCATGACCTGGACGCGTTGATCCCCACACTGGAGAACCTGCGCGACCGGCGCGGCCCGCAGTTCCTGCATGTGGTCACCAAGAAGGGCTATGGCTACAAACTGGCCGAGGCCGACCCGGTCAATTACCACGGGCCGTCCAAGTTCGACCCGGCGGTGGGCCTGCAAAAACCCAGCACCGCGCCCAAGACCACCTTCACCCAGGTCTTCGGCCAGTGGTTGTGTGACATGGCCGCCGCCGACGAGCGCCTGGTGGGCATCACCCCGGCGATGCGCGAAGGCTCGGGCATGGTCGAGTTCGAGCAGCGCTTTCCCAAGCGCTACCACGATGTCGGCATTGCCGAGCAGCACGCCGTGACCTTTGCCGCCGGGCTGGCTTGCGAGGGGCTCAAGCCGGTAGTGGCGATCTATTCCACCTTTCTGCAGCGGGGCTACGACCAGTTGATCCACGATGTGGCGCTGCAGAATCTGCCGGTGGTGTTTGCGCTGGATCGCGCCGGCCTGGTGGGTGCCGACGGCGCCACCCATGCCGGCGCCTATGACATCGCCTTCCTGCGCTGCATCCCCAACCTGGGCCTGCTCGTGCCGGCCGATGAAGACGAGTGCCGAAAGGCCCTGACCACGGCCTTCCGGCGCGACCATCCGGTGGCCGTGCGCTACCCGCGCGGTGCCGGCGTGGGCAAGACGGTACAGGCCGAACTGGTCGAACTGCCCTGGGGCAAGGGCGAGATCCGCCGCCACTGCGGCCTGGCGCCTGGGCAGGGCCGGCGCATCGCGATCCTGGCTTTCGGGCCGCTGCTCTACCCGGCCCTGGTGGCGGCCGAGGCGCTGGACGCCAGCGTGGCCAATATGCGCTTTGCCAAACCCCTGGACGCCGCCCTGGTGGCCGAGCTGGCACGCACCCATGATGCGCTGGTCACGCTCGAAGAAGGCGCCATCATGGGTGGGGCCGGCAGTGCGGTGGCTGAGTGCCTGAATGCGCTGGGGCTGACGCTGCCGATGTTGCAGCTGGGCCTGCCAGATGACTTCATCGAGCATGGCGACCATGCCCGGCTACTGGCCGGCCAGGGGCTGGATGCCGCCGGCATCGAGGCGTCGGTGCGCAAGCGCTTTGGTGCCCACCTGTCGCTGGTCAAGCCCGCTGTCAACCACTGACCGGGCCAGGCCCGGCCCGTGCCGTTGGGCCCATCCATGAGCGGTCTGGGCACCCCCCTGATCAACGCCGTGGTGCACGATGCCCAGGCCATGCGCCGGGCCGGGCGCGATCTGCTCAGCCTGGCACTGATGGACGCGCGCAACCGCACGCTGGGCTGGCTGGCGGCGTTCGATGGCCTGCAATGGGCCGGCAGCTTCGACGCCTTCGACCCGCCCTGGTGGCTGGCCGGCCAGGCCGGCTGGTACCAGGAGCACTGGATCGCGCGTTTCGTGCAGCGCCGCCGCGGCGAGCGTGCCGACCCGCTGTTGCCCCGCCTGCCGTCGATCGAAGCCCGTGCCGACGCCTGGTTCTCGCCCCGGTGCAGCACCCGTCTGCAGCGGTGGCAGTGCGAGCCGCCGGATGCTGCCAGCCTGCAGGCCTATCTCTCGGCCACGCTCGACAGCACGCTGGAACTGCTGGACAAGACCCCGGAGGACGACGACCAACTGCTGGTCTTTCGCCAGGCCCTGCGACACGAAGACCGGATGGGCGAGGCGCTGGCGGTGCTGGTGCAGGCCTTCGACCTCGCGCCCGAGCGTCACCAGTTGCTGCTGGAACGGGGCATGTGGCCGACCCAGGTTTCACGCGGCCGGCGCGACGCCATGTGGCTGCCCGGGCAGACCCTGGACCTGGGATCGCCGCCTGGCGGCGCGGTGCCCAGCGCCGAGCGCTGGGCCCATCCTGTGCAGGTGCCTGAATTCGAGATCGATGCCCAGCCAGTGAGCTGGGCCGAGTACGTTGAATTCGTCAGCGATGGTGCCTATGACCAGGCGCGCTGGTGGACCGATGCCGGTTGGCAGATGCTCGAGGCCACTGGCCGCCGCGCGCCGCGCTATGTCGAGCAGACCGGCGGCGGTGTGCTGGCCCGCCGGCAGGGCCGCCTGCAACGCCTGCCACTGGCCCAGGCGGTGCTGCATGTCAGTGCGCACGAGGCCCAGGCCTGGTGCGCCTGGGCGGGCCGGCGCCTGCCCACCGAGGCCGAGTGGCTGCTGGCCGCCAGCAGCGCCAGTGCGCGCGGCTTCGTCTGGGGCGAACTGCTGGAGTGGGTGGCTGGCAGCGCCCGCGCCTGGCCGCAAGCCATGCCGGCCGGCCCGCCGCAACTGGGGCTGGGGGCGCGCGCAGCTGCGGCGGCGCGGGCCCCGGGCGACTGGCCGGGCCCGGGCCTGCGGGTGCTGCGCGGGGCATCGGCCTGGGGCAGCAGCCGCCTGCGCCACCTGCAGGCGCGGCGCTATGCACCGGCCGATGCCGACGAGCTGTTTGTCGGATTCCGCAGCTGCGCGGCCTGAATCCGGCAAGTCAGGCGCTGCGCGCCGCGCCCGCCACCTCGGGCAGCGCCTTTGCCAGCATCTGTTCCAGCTTCGCAAAGTCCAGTGGCTTGGTCCACACCGCCCGGACCCCCAGGGCGGCCGCAGTGGCCAGGCTTTGGCAGTCCTGGGTCGCCGAGATCACCACCACCGGCAGGTCGCATGTCAGGGGGTCGGCGCGCAGGCGGGCCAGTACCGCCAGCCCGTCCATGTCGGGCAGCCCCAGGTCCAGCAGCAAGCCCCAGGGGTGCTCGGTGCGCGCCAGGGCCAGCCCCTGCGCGCCGCTGTCCGCCAGCACGGTCTGCAGGCACAGCAAGCGGCCGAAGAACTCCTGCATCAGCAGGGCGTTGACCGGGTTGTCTTCGATGCACAGCAGGCAGCCTCCCGCTGGAGCAGGCGAGGCAGCGGGGGCAGCGGTGGGGGCGCGCATGGGGTGGAGGTCTTGCCCGCATCGGCGTTGCGGGGGAGGCCTCGATGGTGCGCGGTCTGTACCCGGACCCCATCAGGAAACCTGGACAAGCCTTGTCAGGAGAGCTGCCCAGCTGGGCGTCGGCGCGCCGCCCGGGCCGCGCCGCCTTACTTCTCGACCAGGCCTTCGCGCACCGCCAGACGCACCAGCGAGGTGACACCGGTGACCCCCAGCTTGGCCATGATGCGGCTGCGATAGGTATCGACCGTCTTGGGCGACAGGTGCAGCTGCCCGCCGATGGCCACGCTGCTCAACCCGTTGACCACCATCGTGACGATCTGGCGCTCGCGCGGGGACAAGATCGCAAACGGGTCTGCCGGCGCGTCGCTGGTCAGGGCCTGCAGCGCCAAGTCGGCCACCTGAGGGCCGAAGAATCGCCGGCCGCCGGCAACGGTGTCGATGGCCTGCAGCAGTTCGGCCGCGCCGGCATCCTTGAGCACATAGCCCGCCGCACCCAGGCGCACCGACTCGGCCACATGGCGGGGCTGGGCCGACATGGTCAGCACCAGGGCTTTGACCGGCGAATCACGGCGCTTGAGCTCCTGCAGGACCTCGAAGCCCGAGCGCTCGCCCAGGCCCAGGTCGAGCAGCATCACCTGGGCATGCTGCTGTTGTGCCTCGACAACGGCCCGGGTCGGGTCGCTGCAGGCGCCCACCACCTGGTGGCCGGCGGTCTCCAGCAGCGCATGCAGGCCGTCGCGCAACAGCAATTGGTCGTCCACCAGGTAAATGCGGGTCATGCCTCGCGCCCGATGGACAAAAAGGGCTGTAAGGGTTGCGAGGTGGCTGAAGGCATGATGGTTTTGTGTCCCTGACGCTGCACGATATACCAAATGACCCGCGCTGCCGTGATCCGAATTGACGCAGCGATCGGGAAAACGCGGGCTAGGAAGTCGCCGTCGAAACAGGTGTCATCGCAGCCTTGCCAGGTAATCTCGCAGCGCTCGCCATTTCTCTTCCAATTTTGTCCAGGTCCTTCATGCCCTCGTCCAAGTTCTTCGTGCCTTCGTCATTGCCGCGTTTGTCCGCCTGTGCTGTGGCCAGTGCATTGGCGGGCCTGTGTGCCTCGGCCCTGGCCCAGTCGGGCACCGACACGGTGGTGGTCACCGGCTCGCCGGTGGCCCAGCGGGTGCTGGATCTGCCGTTTGCCATCACCGCCATCGATGCCGCCGCACTGCGCGATGCCGGGCCGATGGTCAATCTGTCCGAGGCCCTGGTGCAGGTGCCCGGCCTGGTCGCCAACAGCCGCAACAACTATGCGCAGGACCTGCAGATGAGTTCGCGCGGTTTTGGTGCCCGCGCTGCATTTGGCGTGCGCGGCCTGCGCCTCTACACCGACGGCATCCCCGCCACCATGCCCGACGGCCAGGGCCAGGTGGCCCACTTCGACCTGGCCGGCGCGCAGCGGGTGGAAGTGCTGCGCGGGCCGTTCTCGGTGCTGTACGGCAACAGCTCGGGCGGGGTGATCGCGCTCTTTGGCGCGCCGGTTACCGCGGCCCAGGCTGAAGCCGGTGTCGATGCCGCCAGCTTCGGCCTGCGCCAGGCCCGGGCCACTGTGGCCGCGCCGCTGGGCAACGGTTTCGACTTGCGCGCCAGCCTGTCGAAGCTGGAGACCGACGGCTTCCGGCCGCAGAGTGCAGCCGACCGCCGCCTGGCCAACCTGCGCCTGGGCTGGCAGGGCGCGAAGGACCGCGTGGTGCTGCTGGTGTCCGACCATGCGCAGAACGCGCAGGACCCGCTGGGTTTGAGCCTCGCCGACCTGCAGGCCGACCCGCAAGGCACGGCCGCGGTGGCGACCCAGTTCAACACCCGCAAGACCATCGCCCAGACCCAGGCCGGCGTGAACTGGCGCCACCAGTTTGCCGAAGGCGGCGTGCTGCGCGAGAGCAGCCTCAGCCTGCACAGCGGCCAGCGCAGCGTGGTGCAGTACCTGGCGATCCCGGCAGGCACCCAGGCCAACGTGCGCCACGGCGGCGGCGTGATCGACTTCGACCGCCGCTACGAGGGCATGGAAGCCCGCCTGCAGTTCGGCTGGGCTGGTGTCAACGCGGTGGCCGGCGTGGCGGTGGAACGCCAGACCGACGACCGCCGGGGCTACGAAAACTTCTCCGGGACCAGCGCCGCACCCACCGCGCTGGGCGTGCAAGGCAAGCTGCGCCGCGACGAGACCAACAGTGCCGAGAGCCGTGACGCCTTCCTGCAGGCCGAATGGGCGCTGGCCCCGGCGCTCAGCGCCACCGCCGGCCTGCGCGCCGGGCGCGTCACCATCGACGTCGAAGACCGCTACACCAACGGCCTGAACGGCAACGACGGCGGCAGCCTGCGTTTCGACTACACCAACCCGGTGCTGGGCCTGCGCTGGACGGCGGCGCCCGGCTGGGCGCTGCATGCCAGCGTGGCACGTGGCTTCGAGTCCCCGACGCTGGGCGAACTGGCCTACAGCGCCGACAACTCCGGCTTCAACAAGACGCTGGGCGGCCAGACCAGCCGCCAGGCCGAGCTGGGCAGCAAGTGGCGCAGCCCCGACCGTGCCCTGGATGTGGATGCCACGCTGTTCATGGTGCGCACCGACAACGAGATCGGCGTGCGCAGCAACACCGGCGGGCGCGCATCGTTCCAGAACGTGGGCCGCACCAAGCGCCACGGGGCGGAGCTGGCCACGACCTGGCGGCCGGCCACCGGCCTGCGCGTGCAGACGGCGGTGTCGTGGCTGCATGCCGAGTACGCTGACAGTTTCATCACCTGCGACGGCACACCATGCCCGGGCCAAAACAACCTGGCGCTGAAAATTGTCCCCGCCGGCAACCAAATCGCCGGCACCCAGCGTGCCAGCGCCTGGGCCCAGGCGGCCTGGCGCACCGGCCCGCTGGGTGGTGAATGGGCGCTGGAATGGCGCGCCACCGCCCGCACCCTGGCCAATGACCTGAACACCGCCGCCGCCCCCGGCTACGCCCTGGCCCACCTGCGCTGGTCGGGCAAGCTGGCGCTGGGCCCCAGCGACGCGCTGGAGCTGCTGGCGCGGGTCGACAACCTGTTGAACCGTGACCATGTCGGCAGCGTCATCGTCAATGACGGCAACGGCCGCTTCTACGAGCCCGGCGCACCGCGCAGCCTGCTGATGTCGGTGCGCTGGCAGCACCGGTTTTGACGGACACCCATGCACCGCCGCAGCCTGCTCGGGATCGGGATCGGGATCGGCCTGGCGTCTGTGCCGGTGCGGGCCGCCAAGCCGGCCGACGCTTTCGAGGGCAACCCGTTCCAGTCGGTCCAGTCGTTCCAGTCGTTCAAGTGGCCCGAGCTGAAGAACGAATTCCTGAGCGCCCGCGCCCGGTGCAGTTCGATGCCCGGGTGAAGGTGCAGGGCCCCAGCTTCGCCGAAGACCCGATGAACGTGCCGATCGCCATGGCCACCGATCTGCCCGGCGTGCAGCGGCTGATCGTGCTGGTCGACAAAATCACCGGCGTGGCCTTCGTCGGCTGCCTGGTGGTCGTCGACCAGGCTCAGGTTGTTGGATCCACAACGACCCCTTGAGGAGACAGCTTGAACCGTCGTGCCCGTTTCACCCGCCGTTCTGTCGCGCTGGCCGCCCTGGTCGCGCTGCAAGGTCTGCTGGCCCCCCAAGCCGCGCTGGCGCAAACCGCAGCGCAGCAGGTGGACATCATCGGCACCACCCCCTTGCCCGGGCTGGACGTGCCCAAGGACCGGGTGCCGGCCCATGTGCAGACCGCCACGGGCAGCGAGATCGAGCGCAGCCATGCCATCGACCTGAGCAGCTTTCTCAACCGGCGGCTGGGCAGCGTGCATCTCAACGAGGTGCAGAACAACCCGTTCCAGCCCGATGTCAACTTCCGCGGCTTCACCGCGTCGCCCCTGCTGGGCACGGCGCAGGGCCTGTCGGTCTACCTCGACGGCGTGCGGCTGAACCAGCCGTTCGGCGACGTCGTCAGCTGGGACCTGATTCCCAAGTCGGCGATCGCATCGCTTGCGCTGATGCCGGGCTCCAACCCGCTGTTCGGCCTCAACACGCTGGGCGGCGCGCTGGCGGTGCGGACCAAAGACGGCCTCAAGCACCCGGGCAGCTCGGTGCAGTGGCTGGCGGGCCAGCAGGGCCGGCTGGCGGCCGAGTTCGAGACCGGTGGCGGCCGCGCCGACGGCCTGAACTGGTTCGTCACCGGCAACGCCTTTCATGAAAAAGGCTGGCGGTTGGATTCACCCAGCGACGTGGGCCAGTTGTTCGGCAAGTTCGGCTACGACACCGGTGACACACGCTGGTCGCTGGCCGCTGCGCTGGCCGACACCGACCTCAACGGCAACGGCCTGCAAGAGGGCCGCCTGCTGGCCCAGCACCGGGCCAGCGTCTACAGCCAGCCCGATACCACCCAGAACCGCTCGGCGCTGCTGAACCTGGCGGCCAGTCACACGCTGGCCAACGGCTTGTCGCTGTCGGGCAACGTCTACTGGCGGCGCATCAAGACCCGGACCCTTAACGGCGACGTCAATGACGACGCGCTGGACCAGTCGGTCTACCAACCCGATGCCGACGAGCAGGACGCGCTCACCGCCGCGGGCTACACCGGCTTTCCCACTTCGGGCGCCAACGCCGGCAACACGCCGTTCCCGACCTGGCGCTGCATCGCCAATGTGTTGCTGGTCAGCGAACCGGGCGAGAAGTGCAACGGGCTGATCAACCGATCCGACACCTCGCAGACGAACTTCGGCTTCTCGGCGCAGATCAACGGCGAGGGCCGACTGGCCGGCTTGCCGCACCAGTGGGTGGCCGGCGTGGCGCTGGATGTCAGCCGGGTGCAGTTCAGGCAAGGCACGGAGCTGGGCACCATCAACCCCGACCACGGCATCACCGGCGTAGCTGCCTTCGGCGACGGCGTGACCGGCGGCCAGGTCGACGGCGAGCCCTACGACACCCGGGTCGACCTGTCGGCGCGCACCCGCACGGCCAGCCTGTTTGCCAGCGAGGTGCTGGCACTGAGCCCACGCAGCCACCTCACGCTGTCGGGCCGCTACAACCGCACGACGGTGGCAAACCGCGACGCCATCAGCCCCGGCGGTGGTGCCGGCTCGCTGGACGGTGACCACCGCTTCAGCCGCTTCAATCCGGCCATCGGCCTGACCTGGGCAGCCAGCAAGGGCTTGACGGTGTACGGCGGCTTCAACCAGGGCAGCCGCGCGCCGTCGGCGGTGGAGCTGGGCTGCGCCGACCCGGCCAACCCCTGCAAGCTGCCCAACGCGATGGCCGGCGACCCGCCGCTCAAGCAGGTGGTGACGACGACGCTGGAGGCCGGACTGCGCGGTAGCGTGCCGGGCGGCACCCAATG
>JAYUQJ010000037.1:0-5657 GCA_043756825.1 Betaproteobacteria bacterium
GTCGACCAGGCGCGCGATGTCGGCGCCGTAGGCCTTGGCCTTGCGCGGGATCTCGTCGTAGTCGGCCTCGTCGGGCTGGCCGAGGTTGGCGGTGTAGGCACAGGGGATGGCGCCCTTGGCGCGCATCCAGTGCACGGCTGCGCTGGTGTCGAGCCCGCCAGAGAAGGCGATGCCGACGCGTTCGCCGGCCGGAAGCTGTTGGAGGATGTTGGCGCCCAAGGGTTGCTCGCTCAGAAAAGGTGAACCCGGGATTTTAGGCGCGCGCAGCCGGCGCTCCCGGTACCGGCGGGCGCGGCCACAGGCCCAGCACCAGGGCCGTGCCCGACAGGATCACTGCACCGCCCAGGCCCATCGGCAGGCTGACCCGCTCGCCCAGCAGCAGGCCGCCCCACAGGCTGGCAAACACCGGCACCAGGAAGGTCACGGTCGAGGCCTGGGTCGGCCCGACCCGGGTCAGCAAGCGAAAGTACAGGATGTAGGCCACCCCCGAGGCCAGCACCGACAGGGCGCCAGCCAGGGCCCAATCGCGCCCGCTGGGGGCCTGGGCCGGCCAGGTCAGCAGCGCGGGCAGCAGCAGGGCCAGGCTGGCGGCGGTCTGGCTGCCTGCTGCCATGGCCATGGCCGGCACGCCGGCCAGGTAGCGCTTGGAGAAGATGGCGGCGTAGCCATACATCAAGGTGCCGGCCAGGCAGGCGGTGATGGCCAGCAGCGTGGGGATGTCGAACTGCAGTGCCCCGACCTGGCCACTGCTCAGCGACTTGACCAGGGCCAGGCCGGCGACGCCGGCAAAGCCCAGCCCCAAGCCCAGGCTGCGCCAACGGTTGAGGCCGTCGCCAAGCCAAAGCCAGGCGAGCAGGGCGGTGAACAGCGGCGTGGCCGCATTGAAGATGGCGGCCAAGCCGGCCGGCAGGGTGTACATCGCATAGCCGAAACACAGAAAGGGCAGGGCCGAGTTGCTCAGGCCCAACACCACCATCGGCCGCCATTGGCGGCGCAGCGCGGGCCATTCACCGCGCAGCGCCAGCAAGGGCAGCAACAGCAGGGCTGCGCCGGCGACGCGCACGAAGGCCAGCGCCACCGGCCCGAAGGCCGGCACGACCAGGCGCATGAACAGGAAGGAGCTGCCCCAGATGGCAGCCAGCAAGAGCAGATCGACCAGGTCGCGCGATTTCATCCGGGGATGATGCCCTCTAGCTGCAGCAGGGCCTGCTTGCGGTGCAGGCCGCCGGCATAGCCGGTGAGCGAGCCGTCCTGCCCCAGCACCCGGTGGCAGGGCACCAGGATGCTCACCGGATTGCGGGCGATGGCCGCGCCGGCAGCGCGCACCGCCGCTGGCGACCCGGCCTGCGCCGCGATCCGGCCATAGCTGCTGGTGTGGCCGTGCGGCAACGCCAGCAAGGCCTGCCAGACGGCGCGCTGGAAGGGCGTGCCGTGCAGGTCGAGTGCCAGCATGGGCTGGATTGCGGGCTGGCCGGCAAAGTAGGCGGCCAGGGCCTGGGCTGCGGCCTGCAGCATCGGGTGGCCGGGTCGGTCGGGCACTGCGCTGGCACCGGGATGGTGGGCCTGGTCGTCAAACCACAGGCCGGCCAGGCCCTGATCGGTGGCGGCCGCCATCAGCGGCCCCAGCGGGGTGGCCAGGCGGCACTGGGCCGTCAAGTGGGGATGGTGTCGGGGCATGGTGGGTCCGGTTCAGGGCTGAGGGGCAGGCCGGGCGGGGCGGGATCCAGGCTGCGCCACAGCCGCATCACCGCGTAGGCGCGCCAGGGCCGCCAGGACTCGGCCAGGGCGCTGGCCCGGGCCGCGTTGCGCACACCGCCGGTCTGCTCGCGCAGCGCATTGAGCACGGCCAGGTCCTTGGCCGGCCAGGCGTCGGGCCAGGCCAGTGCGCGCATGGCGATCAGGTGGGCGGTCCAGTCGCCGATGCCGGGCAGGGCGCACAGCGCCGCCAGCGTGGCGTCCACCGGTGCGCTGCGCTGCAGCAGCAGCCGGCCTTCGGCAACTTCGCGCGCCACCGCCTGCAGCGCGGCCACGCGCTGACGCACGATGCCCAGGGTGCCGATGTCCGCTGGGTCGGCGTCGGCCAGCGTGGCCGCCGACGGGAACAGCCGGTCCAGGCCGGCAAACGGTGTGGGCACCGGGCGCCCGAAGCGCTCGACCAGGCGGCGCGTCAGGGTGCGGGCGGCCGCCACCGTGACCTGCTGGCCCAGGATCACCCGCACCGCCATCTCGAAGCCGTCCCAGCCACTGGGCAGGCGCACCCCGGCCAGGGCCGGGCCCGGCAGCGGCGGGCCGGCGTCCAGCACTGCGTCGATCCGCGCCGGGTCGGCGTCCAGGTCCAGCGCCTGCCGGGTGCGGGCGATCAGGCTGCCGGCGGCGGGCATCAGCGCCGGCGCCAGGCTCAGGTGAAGTTCATGCTGTTCGGGCACGAAGCGCGCGCACAGCCAGCCGTCCAGCCACTGGCCCTGGTGCCACACCGACAGGCTGCGGCGCAGCACCCGGCCGTCTACCTGCTCGACCCCCGGCAGGGCGCGCTGCTGGAAAAAACCCAGCACGCCGGCCAGGTCGTAGGGCGGGCGCCAGGCCAGGCGCAGCGCGGCATCGCGCAGCGCTATCTCGCCGCGCGCCTGGCGCAGCCGGGTCGGGTTCATCCGGTAGTGCTCGGCAAAGGCCGCGTTGAAGCGCCGCAGGCTGGCGTAGCCGGTGGCCAGGGCCACCTGCTGCACCGGCAGGGTGGTATCGGTCAGCAACTGCTTGGCCAGCAGCAGGCGCTGGGTGGTGAGCCAGGCGATCGGCGTCACCCCATGGGCCTTCTGGAAGATGCGGCGCAGGTGGCGGTCGGTCACGCCCAGGCGGGCTGCCAGGCCGGTCATCGAGGGGTCGCTGCCGTCCTGCGCCGCCTGGGCCAGCCAGCGCGCCGCCTGGGCCGCCAGCACCTCGCTGGAGTCGACCAGCGACAGGCCGGGCGCCAGCTCGGGCCGGCAGCGCAGGCAGGGCCGGAAGCCGCCGGCCTCGGCCAGCGCGGCCTGGCCGAAGAAGCGGCAGTTCTCGCGCCGGGGCGGCCGCACCCGGCAGACTGGCCGGCAATAGATGCCGGTCGACGTGACGCCGATGAACAAGCGCCCGTCGAAGCGCGCATCACGGGTGCGCAGCGCCAGGTAGGCGGCATCGTCATGCAGTGTCTGGCCGCTGTTGCCGGGCGGGTGGATGAGGCGGGACATCCGGCCATGATAGGCAGTGCCGGCGCGGATGCTGGCCGTTTTCGGACCTGTGGGCGGCCACCCGCCGGCCAGTCTGGGGTGCCGGCCCCGATCCCTACAATAGTGGAGACTTTTTTTCACTTGGGACCCTCCATGCATGTGACGGCTTCAGCCTTCAAGGCCTATGACATCCGCGGCGTCGTCGGCAAGGACATCGACACGGTGTTTGCCGAGCACCTGGGCCGCGCCTTTGGCAGCGAGGCGATCGCCGCCGGCGAAAAAGCGGTGGTGGTGGGCCGGGATGGGCGCCTGTCGGGGGCGGCGCTGGTGGCCGCGCTGGTGCGCGGGCTGGCGTCCACCGGGCTGGATGTGGTGGACCTGGGCGCAGTCACCACGCCGATGCTGTATTACGTGGCCGCCACCCGCGGCCAGCAGGGTTGCAGCGCCGGCATCCAGGTCACCGGCAGCCACAACCCCAAGGACTACAACGGCTTCAAGATGGTGATGGGCGGCCGCGCCATCTATGGCGACGACATCCAGCGCCTGCGCCAGCGCATCGAGACCGAGTCGTACACCCGGGCTGCGCGCGGCGCCAAGGGGCGCAGCGCCCGGATGGACATCCTGCCCGAGTACAGCGCCCGCATCACCGGCGACGCCAAGCTGGCCCGGCCGATGAAGATCGTGGTCGATTCGGGCAACGGCATCCCCGGGGCCAGCTCGCCGGCCATCCTCAGGGCCCTGGGCTGCGAGGTGATCGACCTGTACTCGCGCGTGGATGGCGATTTTCCCAACCACCACCCCGACCCCAGCAAGCCCGAGAACCTGGCCGTTCTGATCAAGGTGGTGCATGCCACCGACGCCGAACTGGGCCTGGCCTTCGACGGCGACGGCGATCGGCTCGGCCTGGTCACGCGCGACGGCCACATCATCTACCCC
Organism: Betaproteobacteria bacterium; assembly: GCA_043756825.1. Classification (GTDB taxonomy): domain Bacteria; phylum Pseudomonadota; class Gammaproteobacteria; order Burkholderiales; family Burkholderiaceae_C; genus Pseudaquabacterium. The sequence continues at coordinate 4,134 of JAYUQJ010000037.1, forward strand.
GACCGCCAATTGATGCTGCTGGCGCGCGATGTGCTCAGCCGCAACCCCGGGGCCACGGTGATCTATGACGTGAAGTGCTCGCAGCGCCTGGCGCCGGTGATCCGCAAGGCTGGCGGCGTGCCGATGATGTACAAGACCGGCCATTCGCTGATCAAGGCCAGGATGCGCGAGGTGGGCGCACCGATATCGGGTGAGATGAGCGGCCACATCTTCATGGGCGAGCGCTGGTATGGCTTTGACGATGCGATGTACACCGCTGCACGCATGCTCGAAATCCTGTCGCGCAGTGCCAACCCGAGTGCGGTGCTGGATGCGCTGCCCACTTCGTTCTCGACGCCCGAATTGAACGTGGCCTGCGCCGAGGGCGAGCCGCCCCAGGTGGTGGCGGCGCTGCAGGCCGGCGCCCGCTTCCCGGGCGCCAGGATCACCACCATCGACGGCCTGCGTGCCGACTACAAGGACGGCTTTGGCCTGGTGCGCGCGTCCAACACCACGCCGGTGCTGGTACTGCGCTTCGAGGGCCGCACGCCGGCCGCGCTGGCCCGCATCGAACACGACTTCATGGCCGCGCTGCGCGCGGTCAAGCCCGACGTCCAGATCGCGCAGGCAGCCCATTGATACGCCGTGTGCCGCTGGCAAGGCGTATCTGAGCGGCCCCGGGGCCAGCGGGTGGGTCCATGAAATTCTGGCTTGAGGTCCTGGTTCGCCAAGCCTATGCCTGGGCCTTGCGCCTGGCCACGCCGGCCTACCTGTGGCGCCTGTGGCGGCGCGGGGGCAGCGAGCCGCTCTACCGCATGTGGTGGGCCGAGCGCCTGGGCTTCTACCGGGGCCGCCGGCCGATGCCGGGCGCTGTCTGGCTGCATGCGGTATCGCTGGGCGAGGCCCGTGCCGCAGCGCCCCTGGTCGAGGCACTGCGCAAGTCCCATCCCGACATGCGGCTGCTGCTGACCCACGGCACTGCCACCGGCCGGGCGGCTGGACGCAAGCTGATGCACGAGGCCGACGGCCAGGTCTGGCTGCCCTATGACACCCCGGGCGCGGTGCGCCGCTTTCTGCGCCACTTCCAGCCCAGCGTGGGGGTGCTGATGGAAACCGAGCTGTGGCCCAACCTGATGTGGGCCGCGCAGCGCGCCGGCGTGCCGGTGATCCTGGCCAATGCCAGGCTGAGCGAACGCAGCGCCTTGAAGGGCCAGCGCCTGGCGTCCCTGATCCACCCGGCGGTGCGCCGCCTGACCCTGGTGCTGGCGCAGTCTGTGGATGACGCGCGCCGGCTGCGCCATGCCGGGGCGCCGAAGGTGATGGTCAGTGGCAACCTCAAGTTCGACGTGACGCCGCCGCCCAGGCTGACCGCGCTGGGCCTGCAGTGGCGCCAGCGCCTGAGCCGCCCGGTGGTGCTGGCCGCCAGCACCCGCGAGGGCGAGGAGGGGCCACTGCTGGCCGCCTGGTGCGCGCTGCCCTTGCCCCGGCCCCTGCTGCTGTTGGTGCCGCGCCATCCCCAGCGCTTCGAGGAGGTGGCCGCGCTGG
>JAYUQJ010000038.1:0-5656 GCA_043756825.1 Betaproteobacteria bacterium
TTCAGGTGCTTGAGCAGATTCAGGTTGAAGGCAGCGGTCACGCCCAGCGCATCGTCATAGGCCGGTACCAGCAGCGCCGCGGGCTTGACCAGGTCGACGCCGATCAGCAGGGCGCCGCCGGCCGCCACCTCGCGCGCCTGCCGCAGCAGGGCCAGGGCCTGCGACGGCGTGAAATTGCCGATGCTCGACCCTGGGTAGAACACCAGCGACGGGCCGCCCACCAAGCCGTCGGGCAAGGCCAGCCGGGCCGAGAAATCCAGCCCCAGGCCCACCATCTCGATGCTGGGGTGCTGGCGCTGCAGCTGGTCCAGCGACTGGCGCAGGTAGTCCACCGAGATGTCCACGGCCAGGTAGCGTTGCGGTGCCAGGGGCGCGAACCAGCGCGCCGCCTTGGCACTGTTGCCTGCGCCCAGGTCTATCAGCGCGGCCGGCCGGCCGCCTTCAAAGCAGTCGCGCAGGGCCTGGGTGAGGTGGCCGTCGCTGTCGGCCAGGATGCCGGCCTCGGTGCGTGTGGGGTAGTACTCGTCGAGTTCGGTAATGGCGTCGAACAGGCGCGATCCCAGCGTGTCGTACAGGAACTTGGGGGAGACCTCGGCGTCGGCCTGCAACAGCCCGCTGCGGGCCTCGGCTGCCAGGCGGGTGTCGTCGCTGCGGTGCAACTGGTAGAACTGCGGGCTGGGCATCGCGAGGCTCGGGCCGATGGAAACGGATGTAATGTAGCTGTCCCCTCCGGCGGGTGCTTGCGCGGGTGGCAAGGCCCCGCTGCATCGGGGCTGCGCCGCCACCGGGCGTGGCGATCGGTTCAAATAGAGTGGGCAAGGCCTTCGGCGCGCGCCCCCGACCGTTTCAATCCACAGGAGCAAGTCCGATGTCCATCAACCCGACCCGTCGCCAGGCCCTGCGCCTGGCCTCCACCGTCATGGCCTTGAGCTTGACGGGAGCGTCCATGATGGCGCAGGCCCAGGCGGTGTTCCGCATCACCGCCATCCCCGACGAATCGCCCACCGAGTTGGCGCGCAAGGCCGCGCCGCTGGTCACCTACCTTGAATCCAGGCTTGGCATGAAGGTCGAGTTCACACCGGTCACCGACTATGCCGCCGCAGTCGAGACCTTGGTCAATCGCAAGGTCGACCTGGCCTGGTTTGGTGGTTTCACCTTTGTGCAGGCCCATGTTCGCTCGGGTGGCAAGATGATCCCGCTGGTGCAGCGCGAGGAAGACGAGCGCTTCAAGTCGGTTTTCATTACCAGCGACCCGACCATCACCAAGCTGACCGACCTGAAGGGCAAGGACTTGAGCTTTGGCTCGCAGAGTTCCACCTCGGGCCACCTGATGCCGCGCAGCTTTTTGCTGCAGGTCGGCCTGAACCCTGACAAGGACTTCAAGCGCGTGGCCTACAGCGGCGCACATGACGCCACCATCGCGGCGGTGGCCTCGGGCAAGGTACAGGCCGGCGCGCTCAACATCTCGGTCTGGGAAAAATTCGTCGCCGACAAGAAGATCGACACCGACAAGGTCAGGGTCTTCTTCACCACCCCGCCCTACTTTGACTACAACTGGACCGTGCATGCCGACATGCCCGCCGCGCTGCGCGACAAGCTCCGCAAGGCCTTTCTGGACCTGAGCCGCGACAGCAGCGAGGGCAAGGCCATCCTGGACTTGCAACGCGCCACCCGCTTCGTGCCGACCAAGGTCGACAACTACAAGGGTATCGAGGCCGCAGCCCGCAGCGCCGAACTGCTCTGACCCTGCCCCGCCCAGGCCGCCATCTTGAAGCTTGACCTTGCCGGGGTGTCCGCCCGCCACCCCGCTGCCCGGCCGGGCGCGGCGGTGGCCCTGCATGCCATCAGCCTGCAGGTGGCGGCCGGCGAGCAGATGGCGGTGATCGGCCCATCGGGCGCCGGCAAGACCACCTTGCTGCAGGTGATGGCCTGCAGCCTGCGGCCGCCCGAGGGCCGCCTGGCGCTGGACGGCGTCGACCCCTGGCGCTTGCCGCGTTCGGCCTTGCAGCGCCTGCGTGGCCGCCTGTTCATGGCACCGCAGACCCCGCCGCTGCCGCCTCGCCAGCGGGTGGTGACTGCGGTGCTGGCCGGGGCTTTGCCGGCGATGGGCTTGTGGGCCAGCCTGCGCTCGCTGGCCTACCCGACCGACATCGCCGGGGCCTTTGACGCACTCGGCCATTTCGACCTGGGCGACAAGCTTTTCGACCGGGTCGATCGCCTGTCGGGCGGTGAACGGCAACGCGTGGGCCTGGCCCGTGCGCTGATGGCGCCGGCCTCGCTGTGGCTGATCGATGAGCCGCTGTCGGCGCTTGACCCCACCCGGGCCTTGCAGGCCACCACCGCGCTGGTGGACGCCGCGCGCGTACGCCAGGCCACCTTGGTAGCCACCCTGCACCAGGTGGACATGGCGCTGGCGTATTTCCCGCGCATCGTCGGCTTGCGCGACGGCGTGCTGGTCTTCGATCTGCCCACCGCACAGGTCACGCCCGACCGGCTGGCCCGGTTGTATGCCCAGCACGAGGACGAGCTGCACGGCGGCCCGGCCCCGGTGGTCGACCTGCCCTTGCCGGACATGCCCCTGCCCGTGGCCATGCCGTGTCGCTGAGCGGCACGGCCCGGCGCGCCGCGCCCGCGCGCGACCCGGCCTGGCTGGGCCGGCTGGGCGCCGCAGCGGTGGCGCTGGTGTTGTTGTGGCCGCTGATGGTGGCCACCGAATTCCGGCCCTGGCTGCTGCTGGCCCCCGACAGCCTGGCCGTGAGCGGCAAGTTCGTTGCCAGTTTCTTTCCACCGGCATTGGGGTTGGATTTTCTCTCGATGGTGGCGCGCGAGACCTGGCGCACCGTGGCCATGGCCACCGCCGGCATCACGCTGGCGCTGGTGCTGGCACTGCCGCTGACCTTGTTGACGACCCGCTCGCTGTCGATCTCGGCCTTGTCCGGCCGGATGGCGCGCGGCCCCTTCTGGCTGCGTCAGGGCTTGAAATGGCTGCTGATCGTGCTGCGCAGCATCCCCGAGCTGGTCTGGGCCCTGGTCTTCGTGCGGGTGGTGGGCCTGGGGCCTACCGCCGGCGTACTGGCGATCGCGCTGACCTATGGCGGCATGCTCGGCAAGGTATACGGCGAGATCCTGGAGAGCGGTGAGGCGGGTCCGACCGACACCCTGCTGCGCAACGGCAGCGGCCGACTGCAGGCCTTTGCCTACGGCCTGCTGCCGCAGAATGCGGCCGAACTGGCGTCCTACACCGTCTACCGCTGGGAGTGTGCGGTTCGCTCATCCGTGGTGCTGGGTTTTGTCGGTGCGGGCGGGCTGGGCCAGCAGCTCGACAGCGCGATGAAGATGTTCAATGGCGGTGAGGTGGTGACGATGCTGGCCGTGTTCGTGCTGCTGGTGGCCGCCGCCGATGCGGCCAGCGCCTGGCTGCGGGGGCGCCTGGGATGAGCAGCCTGCCGCCGCCGGTGCCGCGCCAGGGCCGACGGGCAGCCGGCATGTTTGTGCTGGCGCTGCTGGGCCTGGTTGCCACCAGCTTCTGGTCCCTCGACCTGCAATGGGCGCAGTTCCTGTCGCGCGACGCGCTGCGCAGCATGGGTCGCTTCATCGGCGAGTTCTTCCCGCCCGACCTCAGCCCGGTCTTTGTGCGCAAGGTGCTGGTCGGCACGCTGGAGACGCTGGCGATGTCGGTGCTGGGCACCGCCCTGGCAGCGCTGGCCGGCCTGCTGCTGGCCGGGCCGGCCAGCAGCAGGCGCGATGGCTTGGACCCGGCCAATGGCCAGCGCGAGGGCCCGGCCCGGGTGCTGCGCGCCGGGGTGCGGGCCCTGTTCAATCTGCTGCGGGCCATCCCCGAACTGGTCTGGGCCGCGCTCTTGTTGGTCTCGGCCGGGCTGGGCCCCCTGGCCGGCACGCTGGCCCTGGCCTTGCACACCACCGGCGTGCTCGGCCGGCTGTTTGCCGAAAGCCTGGAGAATGCGCCTCCCGGCCCGGCCCAGGCCCTGCGAACCCAAGGCGCCAGCGGCACGCGGGTATTGCTCTACGCCACGCTGCCGCAGGTGCTGCCGCAGTTGCTGAGCTACACCCTCTACCGCTGGGAGAACAACATCCGCGCAGCCGCAGTGCTCGGCGTGGTGGGCGCGGGCGGCCTGGGCCAGCTGCTGGCCTTTCACCTGGGCTTGTTCCACATGGGCAAGACGGCCACCATCCTGCTGGCGATGCTGGCCCTGGTGGCGCTGGTCGACGGCCTGAGCCACCTGACCCGGCGCTGGCTCACCCGCTGAGGCAGGGCGCGGCCGGCCACGCAGGCCGGCCTGGCGGCCGCTGAAGGCATGGGGCGGCCTGGGCCCTGCGCTGCGGCGGCGTCAGCAGCCGGCCTGCACCCCTGGGCCCGCCAGCGCTGGCCGCCGGCTTCAGCGCGCCGGCCAGCCCTTGCCCTGGCGCAGCGCCTGGCGCAATGCATCCCCATCGGCGTCCAGGGCCGGTGGCGGGCGCTCGGCCATGGCGCGCTGGCCGTCAAAGCGCATCGGGTTGGGCACCATCGGCATCGGCCGGTCGGCGCCTACCTCCAGCCCGGCCTGCATGCCGCGCGCCATCACCTGGTGGTGCGCAAATACCCCGGGCAGGTCGAGGATAGGCGCGCAGGGCACGGCGTGCGGCTCCAGCAGATCGATCCAGCCCTGGGTGCTGCGTTCGAGCAGCCAGGTCTGCATCAGCGGGATCAGGGTGTCGCGGTGCGCCAGACGCGCAGAATTGCCGGCAAAGCGGCGATCCTGCGCCACGTCAGGGTGGCCGGCCAGCTCGCAGAAGCGGCTGAACTGGCCGTCATTGCCGATCGCGATCACGCAGTGCCCGTCCTGGGTGCTGAACACCTGGTAGGGCACCACGTTGAGGTGGGCATTGCCCATGCGTAGCGGCACGATGCCGCCCACCAGGTGGTTGCTGGCCTGGTTGGCCATCATCGCCACCTGCACGTCCAGCAGGGCCGCGTCGATATGCCGGCCGCGGCCGGTGCGGCCACGCTCGATCAGGGCGGCCAGGACGGCCGTTGCGGCATAGACCCCGGTGAACAGGTCGGCCACCGCCACGCCCACCTTCTGCGGCTGACTGCCGGGCGTGCCGTCTTTCTCGCCGGTCACACTCATCAGGCCGCCGGTGGCCTGGATCGCGAAGTCGTAGCCGGCGGCCTGGGCCATCGGCCCGGTCTGGCCATAGCCGGTGATCGAGCAGTACACCAGGCGCGGGTTCAGGGCCGACAAGGCGGCGTAATCCAGCCCGTACTTGGCCAGTTGACCGACCTTGTAGTTCTCCAGCACCACATCGGCCTCGGCCGCCAGCTGCCGCACCAGGGCTTCGCCCTCGGGCGTGGCGATGTCGATGGCAATCGAGCGCTTGCCGCGGTTGGCGCTCAGGTAGTAGGCCGACATGCGGTGCTCGGCCGGGCCCCACCAGGGCGGCCCCCATTGACGGGTGTCGTCGCCCTCGCCCGGGCGCTCAACCTTGATCACATCGGCGCCGTAGTCGGCCAGGATCTGGCCCGACCAGGGGCCGGCCAGCACGCGCGAGAGATCCAGAACCTTGATGCCGTCCAGCAGCTTGAGTTCGCTCATCGGGCGGTCAGCTGAAAGCCTGGATGCCGGTGATGGCCCGGCCCAGGATCAGCGCATGGATG
>JAYUQJ010000039.1:0-5652 GCA_043756825.1 Betaproteobacteria bacterium
AGCGCAGTCATAGCCCGGGCTATGACGAGCATTTGCAACGACGAGCGGGCGTCTTTTGGGGTGGTGAGCGGGCATGTCGGAATAAATCACAGGCTCTCAGTTCATCAACCGCGACGGGTCGGCGTCGAGCTTGGCCAGGGCGTTGCGGGTGGCCTTGACCGTGAGCGCCTCGTCCTGCGCCGGCAACAGCAGTCCGGCCTGCAGGAAGGCCGCCAGCCGGTTCTGCTGGAACAGCACGCAGCGGCCCTGCGGCGTGACAAACATCGACAACTGGCGGTGCATGCCGTGCCAGGCCAGCTGCACCGCCTCGTGGCGGTTGCGGTACTCCAGCGTGTACCAGCTGCCCACCAGCAGTTCGCGCGCCCAGGCCAGCATCGGTGCGGTGGGCATGGTGCCGCCATCGGACACCACCTCCAGCTCGGCGCTTTCGTGGCCGGACAGGTCCAGTACCAAGGATTCGTCGATCTCGAAGTCGGCATTGCCGGGCAGCAACTCCTCCAGCGACTCCAGCCTTTCCATCAGGTCTTTCAGACGGTCATTGGAGATCACCGCAGCCTTGGCTGTGAAAGCCGCAGCCAGCGCGCTGTTCAGGGCAGCCAGCCGCTCGTCCTGACGCTCCTGCGGCATATTGGCCGAGGCCATGCCCTCGCGCAAGCGCTTGAGCAGCGGCGGCAGGCGGCGGATGACCTCGGCGCGCTCGTCGCGGGTGACCTTGGCACTGGCCGACCAGATCAGGTCGGCGGCAGCGCGCTTCATCAGCTTGGTTTCATCGTTCTGGCCGCCATACCGCACCGCCGCCGTGGCCAGCACATCGGCCCAGACCTGAAACAGGAACTGACGGATGCCCTCCTGCACCGGCACCTCGTTGAGCATGCGGCGCAGCTCGATGGTGTACTGGATCGCCAGGGTCTCGCGTTGCTCGACCTGCTGGGCCAGCGACACACCCCGTTTGCTGGCCTCGTTCTCGTTCTTGAAGAAATGCTCGAGAAACTTCTCGAACTCGACCAGCACGGTCTGGAACACCCGGCGGCCGGTGTCGGGGTAGGCCTCGACCACCTGGACCACCCGCTTGATCTCTCTCTCAAGTGCATCGCCGATGCTGCGGCTGGTGCTGTCCAGGCCCATCACGCAGGCCCCCATGCGGTCGATCAGGCGCCGCGCCGGGTGGTCCAGCGTGGCAAAGAAGTCGGGTTCGCTCACCGCCACCCGCAACACCGGCATCTGCAGGCGGGCAAACCACACCCGCATCGCCGCCGGAATGCGGTCTTCGGTCAGGATGCTCTGGAACATCATTGCCACGATCTCGATCGTGGCGCGCTCGGCCGGCGAATTGGCCGCCTGCTTGAGCGCATTCTTGCCGGCCTGCAATTCTTCCAGCAGCATCGGCCCGGTGGGTGCATGGGCCCGCCCGCCGACCGCCCCCGCAGCCGACCCGGGCGCGGGTTTGTCCGGCGCCGGCGCAAAACGCTTGCGCAGGTGTTGCTGGGCCTGGTTGATGGCGCTGGACAAGGCCTCGGACATCGGCCTGGCATGGGTGGTGTCGGCAAAGCCCGGCAAGTGCCGCCCGACCAGGCGGTTCAGCCGGCCCATCACCGCTTCGGCGTGGTCGCTGCCGCGGGCCAGCGGCGCCGCACGCGTCATCATGCGGGTTTCTTCACCCACTGCGCTGTCGCTGCCCCGTCCGGCGCGCGGGCTGCGGCCGGGCCGGTCCAGGCCATGGCGGTGGGCGCCGGTGGGCAAGGGATCGGCGCGCGCGGCGTCGCTTGCCCCCCGTGCGGCGCCGGTCTCGGCCGGCCGCTGCAGGCTCCGGGCGGGCAGCGCAGCACCGGCCAAGGAGGTGGTCGACGGGTGGATGGTGCTGCGGCTGACACCGCTCTGGGTGGTCTGGGCGTTGTCGTTGTTGCGCCGGATGTAGGGACGCAGATCCACCTCCTGCATCACGTGGTGTTCGATGAGCCAGCGGTTGGTCTCGTGGTAGGCCTCTTCGGCCAATACCGCGAAGACCTCGTGCAGGATGGACTGCGCCTCGCGCCAGTCAGCCGCAGTCAAGGTGCTGGCGCGCCAGCTGTCCAGCACCACCCGGGCCAGCACATGGCCACGCAGCATGTCGTGGGTGTCGAGTTCACCGCGGTGCTCGAGCATGGCCACGCGCGAGCGCAGGTCGGTGAACTCCCAGCCGGCGCGGTCCATGATGGCCAGGGCCAGGCGCGAGGTCAGGATCTCGCGCTCGATGGTGTCGTTGTCGACCAGGCTCATCGGATCACCGATCACGGTCGGGATCTCGGCGTACTGAAAAGACGCACCGCCATGCGCCAGCACATGGCGCAGGCCGGACACCAAGGTGCGCTGCCAGACCAGCGACTGCTTCATCAGGCCCTGCACCAAGTCGCGCCGGCGCTGACTGGTGAGGTACTCGGCCGGCTTGTCCAGCAACTCGCGGGCCATGACGACCACCTGCCCGACCAGGCCCGGCAAGGCGCGGATCAACCCGTCAACATAGAGTTGCCGCGCCTGGACGGCGAGCTGGGCATGTTCTTCGGCTTTGGTCGCCATGGGTAGAAAGGCAGGGCCCGGTCCAGCGGTCTTGGGCCTATCTATACCACGGCACCGGCATTCGGATCGTTAGGATCGGTTTCCTTGCCGCCCGCCTTGACAAGATCTTCACGCTTGATGCCCAGCCACATCGCGATGGCTGCGGCCACGAACACCGACGAGTAGATGCCGAACAGGATGCCGATCGTCAACGCCACTGCGAAGTAGTGCAGCGTGGGCCCACCGAACAACAGCATCGACAACACCATCATCTGGGTCGAGCCGTGGGTGATCACGGTGCGGCTCATGGTGCTGGTGATGGCGTGGTCGATGACCTGCGCGGTGCTGAGCTTGCGGTACTTGCGAAAGGCCTCGCGGATCCGATCGAAGATCACCACCGATTCGTTCACCGAATAACCCAGCACCGCCAGCACTGCGGCCAGCACCGCCAATGAGAACTCCCACTGGAAGTAGGCAAAGAAACCCAAAATGATGATCACGTCGTGCAGGTTGGCAATGATGGCCGCCACCGAGAACTTCCACTCGAAACGCACCGCCAAGTACGCCATGATCCCGATGACCACGAAGGCCAGTGCCTTCAGGCCGTCGCTGGCCAGTTCATCGCCCACCGCCGGGCCGACAAATTCGGTGCGCGACAGCTTGATCGGCTCCTGGCCGTCAGCGGTGGCGCAGGACGGCCGGCTGACCGGCTCGCCCTGCGCCGTGGTGTAGGACTTGGTGCCCAAGGTGCCGCCCTCGGCAAGGCAGAGCGTCTTGAAGACCAGCGGGGCGACATCGGACTGCTTGATCGCCGCGCGCACCGGCAGGCGCACCAGGACATCGCGCGAGGTACCGAAGTTCTGCACCTGCACCTCGCCAAAGCCCAGCGTCTCGACCGCGGTGCGGGCCTTCTCGAGATTGGCGGCCTGGGCGTATTCAACCTCCAGCACGGTGCCGCCGGTGAACTCGATCGACAGGTGCAGGCCGCGCGTGACCAGGAAGAAGACCGCCAGCGCGAAGGTGACGAAAGAGATGATGTTGAACACCACCGCATGCCGCATGAACGGGATGTCGCGGTGGATTCTGAAGAATTCCATTTGCAAGCCTCCTGGGTCGGTCAGGTCTTGGCGACCGGTTCGTCGGCTGCCAGGTCGACATGCGCCGGCGGCGAGCCGGCCGGCCGCCAGACCTGGCCGATGGACACCGACTTCAAGCGCTTTTGCCCGCCGTACCAGAGGTTGACCAGGCCGCGCGAGAACATCACCGACGAGAACATCGAGGTCATGATGCCCAGGCAGTGCACCACGGCGAAGCCGCGCACGAAGCCCGAACCGAAAGCCAGCAGGGCCAGGCCGGCGATCAGGGTGGTGATGTTGGAGTCGAGGATGGTGGCAAAGGCGCGTTCATAACCGGCATTGATGGCGGCCTGGGGCGAGGCGCCGTTGCGCAGCTCTTCACGCACCCGCTCATTGATCAGCACGTTCGAATCGATGGCCATGCCCAGGGTCAAGGCGATGGCCGCAATGCCCGGCAGCGTGAGCGTGGCCTGCAGCATCGACAACATCGACACCAGCAGCAGCAGGTTGACCGCCAGGGCCAGGGTCGAGAACACCCCGAACAGCAGGTAGTAGGCGCACATGAACACCGCAATCGCCGCGAAGCCATAACCCACGCTGGCAAAACCCTTGGCGATATTCTCGGCCCCCAGGGTGGGGCCGATGGTGCGTTCCTCGATGATCTCCATCGGCGCGGCCAGGCTGCCCGCGCGCAGCAGCAGCGCGGTATCGGCGGCCTCGGTGGTGCTCATGCGGCCGCTGATCTGCACCCGCCCGCCGCCGATCTCGCTGCGGATCACCGGGGCGGTGACGACCTCGCCCTTGCCCTTCTCGAACAAGAGGATGGCCATGCGCTTGTTGATGTTTTCGCGCGTGACATCGCGGAAGATGCGCGCGCCCTTGGCGTCCAGCGTGAGGTGGACCGCAGCCTCGCCGGCGTTGTCGCCGGAAAATCCGGGCTGGGCATCGGTGAGGTTCTCGCCGGTCAGAATGACCTGGCGGAAGACGATGATGGGCGAGCCGTCTTTCTCGAGGTATTTCTCGCTGCCGAAGGGTACCGGCCCGCCACCGCGCAGGGCCTCCATCGCCTCGCTGCTGTTGTTGGCCAGGCGCACCTCCAGGGTAGCGGTACGACCGATGATGTCCTTGGCCTTGGCAGTGTCCTGCACGCCGGGCAACTGCACCACCACGCGGTCCGCGCCCTGTTGCTGGATCACCGGCTCGGCCACGCCCAGCTCGTTGACGCGGTTGTGCAGGGTGGTGATGTTCTGCTTGATCGCAGCGTCCTGCACCGCCTTGGCAGCCGCCGGCTTGATCGCCCCGGTCAGCACCAGGTCGGGCGCACTGCCGGATTCGGTCCAATCCAGGTCGGGCAACTGGTCGGTCAGCAGGATGCGCGCCTGGGCCAAAACCGCGGCTTCGCGGAATCGCACCACCACCAGGTTGCCGTCGCGGTTGATGCCGGCATGGCGAATGTTCTTGTCGCGCAACAGGGTGCGCAGGTCGCCGGTGGTGGATTCGGCCTTTTTGGTGAGCGCGGCCTTCATGTCCACCTGCATCAGAAAATGCACCCCACCCCGCAGATCCAGGCCCAGATACATCGGCAGGGCATGCAGGCGGGTCAGCCAGGCCGGCGAGCGTGACAACAAGTTGAGCGCGACGATATAGGACGGGTCGGCCGGGTCAGGATTGACCGCCTTGCTGATCACATCCTTGGCCTTGATCTGGTCGTCGGTGCTGGCAAAGCGGGCCTTGACCGAGTTGCCCTCGAATTGCACGAAGTCGGGCTTGAGCCCGGCCGCAGCCAAGGTCTGCTCGACCCGCGCCACCATCGCCGCATCGAGCTTGAGGGTGGCCTTGCCACTGGATACCTGCACGGCTGGCGCCTCGCCAAACAGATTCGGCAGCGTGTAAAGCAGGCCGACCACCAGCGCCAGCACCAGGATCAGGTATTTCCACAACGGGTAACGGTTCATGGTGACTTCCTCGGCGCAGCCAGGGGCCGGCTCTCGGGCAGGGGGGCATCAACAGCAGGGGCTTGGCAGCGGTCGGGGGGCCGGGTGGA
>JAYUQJ010000040.1:0-5630 GCA_043756825.1 Betaproteobacteria bacterium
CCGGTCGCGCGACGCTGTGGGGCCTGCCGGCCGGGCCAGGCCCGCGGGCCGGTAGATTGTTGTTGGATCACGAACTCTCTCTCCTTTGACTGCTATCCAGGAGCCGATGATCGCCAGAAACGCGGTCGCCGTCCGTGCGCTGGCTCGCCCGAGCCCTGCCTCGATCATGCGCCCCCGCGTCAGCAGGGATCGACCCTCACCACTCCTCGATCAAGTATACGGGTGGCTCCTCGCACCGCGCCGCTGCACGCCTCCCCGCACCCGGTGCTAAGCTGATTGCCCGGCGCCTTTGCGCCCAAGGCTGCCGCCGGGCCCTGCCCCCACCTTGGATGTACTGGATCCACCATGCCTGGACTGCTGCCTCACGTCGACCCGGACGGCCTGCTGGAGTACTCGGTGGTCTACACCGACCGCGCGCTCAATCACATGTCGCTGCGCTTCCAGGGCGTGATGCGCGACATCTCGGCCATGCTCCGCGAGGCCTACCAGGCCCGTTCAGCCATCGTGGTGCCGGGCAGCGGTACCTTCGGCATGGAGGCGGTGGCGCGGCAATTTGCCAACGCGCAGAAGACACTGGTGATCCGCAATGGCTGGTTCAGCTACCGATGGACCCAGATCCTGGAGATGGGTTCGATCAGCCCCGACAGCCGGGTGTTGAAGGCGCGCCGCGTTGCGCAGGCGCATCAGTCTGCCTTCGCGCCCGCGCCGATCGACGAGGTAGTGGCGGCGATCCAGGCCCAGCAACCGGCGGTGGTATTTGCGCCGCATGTGGAGACCGCTGCCGGGCTGATCCTGCCTGACAGCTACTTGAAGGCCGTGGCCGACGCCACCCATGCCGTGGGCGGCCTGTTCGTGCTGGACTGCATCGCCTCGGGCGCGATCTGGGTCGACATGGCTGCGCTCGGCGTGGATGTGCTGGTGAGTGCGCCGCAGAAGGGCTGGACCGGCTCGCCCGGCTGCGCCTTCGTGATGCTGGGCGAGGCCGCGCGCCAGCGCATCGACGCCACCACCAGCACCAGCTTTGCCTGCGACCTGAAGAAGTGGCTGCAGATCATGGAGACCTATGAAGGCGGTGGCCACGCCTACCACACCACCCTGCCCACGGATGCGCTGGCGCGCACCCGCGACGTGATGCGAGAAACCCAGGCGCGTGGCTGGCAGGCCCTGCGCCAGCAGCAACAAGCACTGGGCGACGCAGTGCGCGCGCTGCTGGTGCGCCAGGGCTTCCCCAGCGTGGCGGCGGCCGGCTTCCAGGCCCCGGGCGTGGTGGTGAGCTACACCGACGACACCGGCCTGAGCAGCGGCAAGACCTTTCTCGGCCTGGGCCTGCAGACCGCCGCCGGCGTACCGCTGCAGTGCGACGAGCCGGCCGATTTCAAGACCTTCCGCATCGGCCTGTTCGGGCTGGACAAACTTGCCAACATCGACCGCACCGTGGCCCATCTGGCGCGTGCGCTCGGCCACCAAGTGGCCGCGTCACCGGCTGCGGCGCCTGCGGCGGCACGCCAGCCCGCCCCAGCCGGCTGAGAGGCTCAGGGGCCGTCGCCCTGCGCTGCCAGCAAGCTGCGCAAGGCGGCCAGCGAAAACGGCTTGGCCAGCACGCCGGCGGTGCGCAGGCCCAAGCCCTGCGCGGCCTGCAGCGCGATCGCCACATCGGCAGCCCCGGCGCCACTGCTGATGATCACCCAGGCCTGGCATCGCAAGGCCGCCAGACGGCGCAACACCTCCAGGCCGCTCATCTCCGGCATTTGCAGGTCGACCGCCACATGGGTCGGTGCCCAGGCGTCCAGCGCCGCCAGAAAGGCCGTCGGCTGGGTGATCAACTGCGCCTCGAAGCCCGCGCGCTGGGCCACCAGCACGAGCAGCATGCCGACCGTCTCGTCGTCGTCCAGCACCAGCAGTCGTCCTTGTGGCATCGCGGCCCTTCCAGCCTGATTGTGGGCGATCAGCGACACCCGCCGCTGCGCCGGTGCTTGTGAGCCGGGGTTGACTGTGCCAGCATCGCGCGCCCCTGCCGCCGACCTCGCCCCCTGCGGCCACCGGCCGGTAACCCGAAGGGCCTGATGAGCCGGTAACCCGAAGGGCCTGATGAGCATCCGATCGCGGCTGTTACTGCTGACACTGCTGGCCACCCTGCTGCCCGCGCTGTTGGGCCTGGTTCGCTTCCTGCAGGCGCGCGACGCCACGATCGAGGCCGACACCGCCCTGCTGGCCCAGTTGGCACAACAGCATGCCGACATGCTCAATGAGCGGGTGCAGGGCACGGCGCAATTGCTCTATGGCCTGGCACGCGCCGGCGATCTGCTGGCCCCGGCCGACCGGGCCGCCTGCTCGGCCTTTCTGTCCGAGGTGCGCGAGGCCTACCCGCAGTACACCGGCATCCTGACGATCCGGCCCGATGGGCGCCTGTTCTGCGATTCTTTGCGCTCGAGCCGCGAACTGGATCTGCGCGACCGGGCCTACTTCAAGGCCGCCAGCAGGGCGGCCCAGGGCGTGGTGCTGGAGCCGACCTTTGGCCGCCTTACCGGCACGGCGGTGCTGCAGGTGGCGCACCCGGTGCGCTCGGCCCAGGGCGACCTGCAATTCGTGCTGCTGGCCTCCTTGAACCTGCAGAAGCTGGCCGAGAGCCAGGCGCTGAGCCTGCCCGGCGCGCACCTGCTGTTGATCAGCGCCCAGGGCCAGGTGCTGGCGCGATCGCGTGACACGGGCAACGCCGCCGCCGCTGGCGCCTCGCTGGTGGGCACGCCGCTGATGCAGTTCATCCAGGCCGGCACCGGCCCACGCACCGCGCAGGTGACCGATGCCGCCGGCCAGCCCCAGGTCTGGGCCCATGCCGACACGCCAGGCATGCGGCTGGCACAGCTGCACGTGGTCACCGGCGTGCCCAAGCGCGCCCTGGTGCAAGAGGCCGACCGTCGCTTCCGGCAGGACCTGGCGCTGTTGGGCGGCGCAGCGCTGGCGCTGTTCATGGCGGTCTGGCTGCTGGCGGAAATGAGCCTGCGGCGCCAGGTCGTGCGCATCACCCAGATGGCAAACCGGCTGGCCGCCGGCGACCTGGGCGCGCGCATCGCGCCGCCGCTGCCGCGCGGCGAGCTCGGCGGGCTGATGGCGGTACTCAACCAGACCGCCACGGCGCTGGAGCAGCAGCGCCGCGCGATCGCCGATCTGGATGCCCGGCTGCAGCATTCGCAGCGCATGGAATCCATCGGCCAGCTCACCGGCGGCATTGCGCACGATTTCAACAACCTGCTCACGGTGGTGTCGGGCAATGCCGAACTGCTGCTGGAGGATGAAACCGCGCCAGCCGCGCAGCGTCCGCTGGTGCAGATGATCGCGGCGGCGGCGCAGCGCGGCGCGGCCTTGACCCAGCGCCTGCTGGCCTTTGCCCGCAAGCAGGCGCTGAACCCGAGGCCGGTGGACCTGAACCGGTTGCTCGCCGGCCTGGTCCCCATGCTGCGCCGCACCCTGGGTGAAAGCATCCAGATCGAGCTGACCCTGGCAGACGGGCTGTGGCCGGCCTTGGTGGACCTGGGCCAGCTCGAGAACGCGGTGCTCAACCTGTGCCAGAACGCCCGCGACGCGATGCCCGAGGGCGGCCCACTCCGCCTGGTCACCACCCATCTGCACCTGGACGGCGCCGCCGCAAGCCAGCGCGACCTGCTGCCCGGCGACTACGTGGTGTTGACCGTGGCCGACGCCGGCCAGGGCATCGCGCCCGAACATCTGCAGCGGGTCATCGATCCCTTCTTCACCACCAAGCCCAAGGACAAGGGCACCGGCCTGGGCCTGTCGATGGTCTACGGCTTTGTCAAGCAGTCAGCCGGACACCTGGCGATAGACTCCGCGCCCGGCCAGGGCACCCGGGTCACGCTCTGTCTGCCGCGGGCCGGCGCCATGGCGGCCGGCGCTGTGCAAGTCGAGGCTGCCACCGACGGTGCTGCAGGCGGCGGAACCGAAATCATCCTGCTGGTGGAAGACGACGACGCGGTGCGCCAGGTGGCGCTGACGGCATTGCAGTCTTTTGGTTACACGGTGATCGCCGCCGCCAACGGACCGGCGGCCCTGGCGTTGCTGGCACAGCGACCGGATGTCGACCTGCTGTTCACCGACGTGGTGATGCCCGGCATGAACGGCCGCGCGCTGGCCGATGCGGCACGACAAATCCGGCCGGGTCTGCGGGTGCTCTACACCTCGGGCTACACCGAAGACGCCATCGTCCACCACGGCCGGCTTGATACCGACGCGCTGCTGCTGGGCAAGCCCTACCGCCGCAGCGAGCTGGACAGCGCAATCCGCAAGGCCTTGGCCCGGCCGCGCTTGTGAGGGGCAGTGTCGCTGGTGGCGGCGCCTTTGCAGCGCCGCCACCGCCCGACGGCCACCCCCCGGGCCCCTTGATTACCGGACCTTGCCGGCCTTCCACGCATTGAGCAGCGTGTCATAGGCGATGGTCTCGCCCTTGGGCTTCTCGTTGGCCAGCTTGGCCCACGGCGCGCCCTTGTCGCTGAGCCACTTCTTGGCGTCTTCCTTCTTGTTGAGCTTGGGCGCGCACTTGGCCATGCCGGCACGCTCCAGGCGGCCCATCACCTGGTCCATTTCCTCGGCCAGGTTGTCCATCGCGGCCTGCGGGGTCTTCTCGCCGGTCACCGCCACCGCCACGTTCTTCCACCACAGCTGGGCCAGCTTGGGGTAATCGGGCACATTGGTGCCGGTGGGCGTCCAGGCCACGCGGGCCGGGCTGCGGTAGAACTCGACCAGGCCGCCCAGCTTGGGCGCCAGGTCGGTCATGGCCTTGCTCTGGATGTCGCTCTCGCGGATCGGGGTCAGGCCGACGATGGTCTTCTTGAGACTGGTGGTCTTGGCGGTAACGAACTGGGCATACAGCCAGGCAGCGGCCGTCCTGTTGGCGTCATGGGCCTCGAAGAAGGTCCAGCTGCCCACGTCCTGGTAGCCGTTCTGCATGCCCTGCTTCCAGTAGGGGCCGTTGGGGCCAGGCGCCATCCGCCACTTCGGCGTGCCGTCGGCATTGACCACCGGCAAGCCGGGCTTGGTCATGTCGGCGGTGAAGGCCGTGTACCAGAAGATCTGCTGCGCGATCTGGCCCTGCGCCGGGACCGGTCCGGCTTCGCCGAAGGTCATGCCGATGGCTTCCTTGGGTGAGTACTTCTTCATCCAGTCGACGTATTTGGTGAGCGCGTAGACGGCTGCTGGCGAATTGGTGGCACCCCCACGCGACACCGACGCACCCTGCGGCGTGCAGCCGTCGGCCGATGAACGAATGCCCCATTCGTCGACCGGTTTGCCGTTCGGGATGCCGATGTCGGCGGTGCCGGCCATGGACAACCATGCATCGGTGAAGCGCCAGCCGAGCGACGGGTCTTTCTTGCCGTAGTCCATGTGGCCATAGATCGGCTTGCCGTCGATCGTCTTCACGTCGTTGGTGAAGAACTCGGCGATGTCCTCGTAGGCGCTCCAGTTGAGCGGCACCCCCAGGTCGTAGCCGAACTTGGCCTTGAACTTGTCCTTCAGGTCTTGGCGGGCGAACAGGTCGGCGCGGAACCAGTACAGGTTGGCGAACTGCTGGTCGGGCAACTGGTACAGCTTCTTGTCGGGGCCGGTGGTGAAGCTGGTGC
>JAYUQJ010000041.1:0-5630 GCA_043756825.1 Betaproteobacteria bacterium
CCTGGGTCGTACGTTCCAGCATCCAGCTGGCCAGCTGCGGGATCAGCAGCTCGCGGTGGCCGATGCGGCCGGTGTTGGTGCTGTAGCGCTCGTCGTGGGCCAGCTCGGCGTGGCCCGCCAGTTCGCAAAAGCGGGCGAACTGGCCGTCGTTGCCCACTGCCAGCACGATGTGGCCATCTTTCGTGGCAAACACCTGGTAGGGCACCACATTCAGGTGGGCGTTGCCCATGCGCTGGGGGATCAGCCCGCCGACCAGGTGGTTGCTGGCCTGGTTGGCCAACATCGCCACCTGCACGTCGAGCAGCGCGGCGTCGATGTGGCGGCCGCGGCCGCTGCGGCCCCGCTCGATCAGCGCGGCCAGGATCGCCGTGGTGGCGTAGACACCGGTGAACAGATCGGCCACCGCCACGCCCACCTTCTGCGGCTGGCTGCCGGGCGTGCCGTCGCGCTCGCCGGTCACGCTCATCAGCCCGCCGGTGGCCTGGATCGCGAAGTCGTAGCCGGCAGCGGGCGCCATCGGCCCGGTCTGGCCGTAGCCGGTGACCGAGCAGTACACCAGCCGGGGGTTCAGCGCCGACAGGCTGGCGTAGTCCAGGGCGTACTTGGCAAGCTGGCCGACCTTGTAGTTCTCCAGCACCACGTCGGCCGCCATCGCCAGCTGGCGCACCATCGCCGCGCCTTCGGCGGTGGCGATGTCGATCGCCACCGAGCGCTTGCCGCGGTTGGTGCTGAGGTAGTAGGCCGACATGCGGTCTTCGGCCGGCCCCCACCAGGGCGGGCCCCAGGTGCGGGTGTCGTCGCCGGCCAGCGGCCGCTCGACCTTGATCACGTCGGCGCCGTAGTCGGCCAGGATCTGGCCCGACCAGGGGCCGGCCAGCACACGAGACAGATCGAGGACGCGGATGCCGTCCAGCAGTTTGGGGCCACTCATCAGGAAAAGGCGGGGATGCCGGTGATGGCGCGGCCGATGATCAGCGCATGCACGTCGTGGGTGCCTTCGTAGGTGTTGACCACCTCCAGGTTGACCATGTGCCGCACCACGCCATATTCGTCGCTGATGCCGTTGCCGCCCAGCATGTCGCGGGCCATGCGGGCAATGTCCAGCGCCTTGCCGCAACTGTTGCGCTTGAGGATCGACGTCACGTCGACCGAGGCGGTGCCGGCGTCCTTCATGCGGCCCAGCTGCAGGCAGCCCTGCAGGCCCAGCGCGATCTCGGTCTGCATGTCGGCCAGTTTCTTCTGGATCAGCTGGTTGGCGGCCAGCGGACGGCCGAACTGCTGGCGGTCCATCGTGTACTGGCGGGCGCGGTGGAAGCAGTCTTCGGCCGCACCCAGCGCGCCCCAGGCGATGCCGTAGCGCGCGCTGTTCAGGCAGGTGAACGGGCCTTTCAGGCCGCGCACCTCGGGGAAGGCGTCTTCCTCGGGGCAGAACACACCGTCCATCACGATCTCGCCGGTGATGGACGCGCGCAGGCCCACCTTGCTGTGGATGGTCGGGGCGCTCAGGCCCTTGGCGCCCTTGTCCAGGATGAAGCCGCGGATCGCACCCTCGTCATCCTTGGCCCAGACCACGAAGACATCGGCGATCGGGCTGTTGCTGATCCACATCTTGGCGCCGCTCAGGCTGTAGCCGCCGGCCACCTTCTTGGCGCGGGTGACCATGCTGCCGGGGTCTGACCCATGGTTGGGCTCGGTCAGGCCGAAGCAGCCGACCCATTCACCGGTGGCCAGCCTGGGCAGGTATTTCTGTTTCTGGCCTTCGGTGCCGAACTCGTTGATCGGCACCATCACCAGCGAGCTCTGCACACTCATCATCGAGCGGTAGCCCGAATCCACCCGCTCCACCTCGCGCGCCACCAGGCCGTAGCAGACGTAGTTCAGACCGGCGCCGCCGTAGGCCTCGGGAATGGTGCTGCCCAGCAGGCCCAGCTCACCCATCTCGTTGAAGATGGCGCGGTCGGTCTTCTCGTGGCGGAAGGCCTCGACCACCCGGGGCGCCAGGCGATCCTGGCAGTAGGCATGGGCGGCGTCGCGCACCGCGCGCTCGTCGTCGCTGAGCTGGGCATCCAGGTGCAGCGGGTCGTCCCAGGAGAATTTGGCATGGCTGGCCATGGTGGGGTCCTTGTCGGTCGTCAGGAATCGGAAGCCGGTGCTAGATCACCGGGCCTTGATGCGGCGTCATGCCGCGATCCACGACGATAACAAGTTCAGGCCCGATGACCTGGCGGCTGGGCGACAAGGCTGCCGGGTATCCAGGCGCCCCTGCCCGCCAGGCCGATAGATTGAGCCGGACCGTGATCGCCGCCTCATCGATCAGCGCCTTGCAGGCGGCGTTTGCGGCCCGCAGACTGGGCGTGTTGCTGGTCAGCCGGATGGGCGCCGATGACGTGGGCCTGACATGGGCCTGATGCGGGGCCCGCGCCTGCTCGGTCGCAGCGACGAGCTGAAGGATGAAGTCCACGCCATCCGGTTGCGGCGCCGGCAGCAGCATTCCCTGGCGCAGCAGGCGCTGGTGGCGGCCGGCGGCTGAAGCGGCGCCGGCCCCGCACCGGCCCCCGGACGGCCGCGCCCGGCCAGCGGTCAGTCGCGCTGCAGCAGATCGCCGAAGACCGTGTGCGCGCCCTCCTGGCGATCGGCGCCCGGTGCGTCGTAGAGGACCAGCCAGCGCGGCTTGCTGCCCAGCAGGGCCGGCGGCAAGGCACAGACCGCTTCGGCGCGGTTGCTGCCGCGCCCGTGCGGCAGCGCCACCGACTCGCTCAACGCCGACTCGAAACGCACCGGGTCGCGGTTGTCTGCCAACACGGTGCGGGCCGCGGGCCATTTGAAGAGCCGGATCTCCCCGTTCAGCACCATCGTCGGCCCGGCCAGCAGGTAGAGGTCATCGCCCGAGAAGTGCAGATCCCGCACGCCCAGGCCGTCGAGCTGCAGGAAGTGCTTGCGGATGAGCGTGCCGCTGTCGTCCAGGGGCACCAATCGCAACTGGCCGGCGCGGGCCTCGACAGCGACCTCGAGCAGCGCCGACCAGCCTCGCAGCACCGGGCCCCGCAGACCCAGGAGCAGCCGGTGGCCGTCCACGGCCAGACCTTCGATGTCGAAGCCGTTGTCCTTGCCCGGAATGGCCATGAAGGGCCCGAAGTGGGGGTCGTCGGCCAGCGCACGGGTCAGCAGGTTGGTCTGGGCATCGCCCTTCAGGCACAGGGCCTGCCGCCCATCTCGGGCGTGGCGGACCAGGCAGGGTGTTCCGCTGCCGTCAGCCTCGATCGGCAGGCAGGCCAGCAGCCGCCGATTGCCGTCCAGCGCCAGCTTGGACAGCCGCTTGGCGTTGTCGGCATGGTCGCGCCCCGGCTTGGCGTTCTTGCGCTTCAGGCCATGGGACCCCACCACCCAGAGGTAGCCGTCGGCCACGGCCATGCCCTCCAGGTCGGCCTCTTCGTCAGGGGCGCCAGGCAGGTCCAGCAGATCGGCGAGCGCGAAATCGTGCGCTTCGCCAAAACGCAGTGACTCGCGCCCCACGGGGTCCAGCCGGCGCAGGCGATCCACGCCACAAGCCTCATCTCCAGCCAGCCAGAGCCAGTCGCCGGTGAAAGCAGCGCCCGACAGGTTGGACCGGACCAGGGAGTCGGCCCCGAACTCGAGGCGGACGGCAAGGGCTGAACGGGCATTGGGCATGAGGCGCTTTTCCGTTGGCTGACGGGCCCGGCCGAGCGGCACCCCGCCGATCGTGTCTGCCGTTCACGCCAAGGCCTGGAGTGTGCCGCCAAGGCGCCCATCACGGCCGATGACCCCGTGCCGGGGCCAGGTCGTGCCAGCTGGCTGCCTCGGCCACAGGCTGGTGACGCCGGGCGTGCGCAGGATCACCCAAGCCGCTTTGCCCAGTGGCCGCCGCCAGGCGATCTGCCGAGCCCTTGCGTGGTCATTGCGGCGGTTCAAGCCCATAGGCCGCGCCTTGCCCAAGAGGTCTGCGATAGAATCTGGTTGATTCAACCAATTTGCAGCCGCCATGGAATCCATAGGCCTGTTTGAAGCCAAGACCCACCTGTCCGAGTTGATCGCCCGCGCTGAGCGGGGCGAAGAGGTGGTGATCACGCGCCACAACAAACCGGTGGCCAGGCTGGTGCCAATGACCGGGCAGCCGGTGCTGGACATCGAGCGGCGCCGCCAGGCCGTGGCGGCGCTGCAGAATTTGCGCGACGACCTGGGCCGCAGCCACGGCACGATGCGCACCGACGAGATCGTCAACCTGGTGCGCGAGGGCCGCGATGAGCGCGCCGAGCGAATCTGGACCCATGCCACCGGCGCTCGCCCGGTTTGACGGGGAGGCCGGTCGTTGATCGTGCTCGACAGCTCCTATGCGCTGGCGCTGGCCTTCCCCGACGCGGCGCCGCCGGCAAGCCATGACCATGTGCTGGCGCAGGCCCTGATCGCGCCCCACATCTTTGCCGTCGAGGTGGCCAATGCCGCGCTCAACAGCGTGCGTCGCCGGCGCTACCTGGCGACCGATGCCGAGCGCATCTGCAAGCTGATCGAGGCTCTGGCGGTGGCGGCCGAGCCGCCGGCGCCCGTGGGCCCGGCCTTTCACCTGCGCCTGGCCCTGGCCCATGGCCTGACCGCCTACGACGCGCTCTACCTCGATCTGGCCCAGGTCAAGCGGTGTCCACTGGCCACGCGGGATCTCGCGCTGGCCGCCGCCGCCCGCAAGGCCGGCATCGAGGTCTTTTCCTGATCCCACCCGAATTTCGAATCCAACCCTGCCCAAGCGCCATGAAAGCCTCCGAGATCCGCTCCACCTTCCTGAAGTACTTTGAGAGCAAGGGCCACACCATCGTCGCCTCGTCGCCGGTGATCCCCGGCGACGACCCGACGCTGCTGTTCACCAATGCCGGGATGAACCAGTTCAAGGATGTCTTCCTGGGCTTCGATTCGCGGCCCTACAGCCGCGCCACCAGCAGCCAGAAATGCATCCGCGCCGGCGGCAAGCACAACGACCTGGACAACGTGGGCTACACCGCGCGCCACCACACCTTCTTCGAGATGCTGGGCAATTTCAGCTTTGGCGACTATTTCAAGAAGGACGCCATCGCCTATGCCTGGGAGTTGTTGACGGTGCACTTCAAGCTGCCGGCCGACAAGCTGTGGGTCACCGTCTATGCCGAGGACGACGAGGCCTACGAGATCTGGAACCGGCAGATCGGCGTGCCGGCCGAGCGCATCGTGCGCATCGGTGACAACAAGGGCGCGCGTTACGCGTCCGACAATTTCTGGATGATGGGCGACATTGGCCCCTGCGGCCCGTGCTCGGAAATTTTCTACGACCACGGCGCGCACATCCCCGGCGGCCCGCCGGGCTCGCCGGACGAGGACGGCGACCGCTTCATCGAAATCTGGAACCTGGTGTTCATGCAGTTCAACCGCGACGAAGCCGGCGTGATGCACAAGCTGCCCAAGCCGAGCGTGGACACCGGCATGGGGCTGGACGTTGGGTCTCGCCGAGCAGACGGTGCAGGATCTCGTCCTGGACCACATCTTCCACCGCCACCTCGACGTCGTCGCGCCACCGCGGGCGCTCGATACCGGCATGCGCGAACTGCCGGTCACCAGGAAGGGACGGCCCCGGCTGGTGCTGCTGTCAG
>JAYUQJ010000042.1:0-5624 GCA_043756825.1 Betaproteobacteria bacterium
GGCAGGCCGGCCGGCGCGGCGGCGGATTTCGTTGCCGGGTCGGCCACCGGGCCGGCTACCGGCTCGGCCACCGGGCCAGGCCCCGGCCCCGGCGCCGCGCCGGCATCCGGGCCGACCGGCAGGTCACCCACCAGCAGTGCGCGCACCTCCTGGGTGGCCTGGGCCACCCGCTCGGCCAGGTGACGCAGACCCTCTTCGCTGCCCGTGGGCGGGGCCTGGCCGGGGGCGCCCTGGCGCGCCGCAGCCACGGCCGCGTTCAGCGCCAGCAAGCGGGCCTCGGCGGCCAGGCGGTCCACCGTGCCGGCCAGGTCCACCAGCCGGCGCCGGCGCGGCCAATCGGCCCATTGCCGGTCTGGCACGGGCCCGGCTGCCAGGGCGGGCGGGCCGTTGCGGCGCAGATGCCAGGCCAGCCCAGCGGCTGCGCCCAACACCAGCACCGCCTGCAGCGCCAGCAGCAGCGGCAGCCCTGCGGCAGCGGCGCGTGCCTGGCGGCTGGCCTGGTGGCTGCGTTGGTCGACATAGGCCGACCAGGCGGCCAGATCGGCACTCAGGCGCTGGTAGGCCAGTTGTGACGGCCCGGTCAACAGGGCCCGCGCGGCGGCCGCCTGGGCGGGGTGCCGGGTGGCCTGGCGCGACAGCGGCAGCAGCTTGTCGAACTCGGC
This sequence comes from Betaproteobacteria bacterium, assembly GCA_043756825.1. Taxonomy (GTDB): domain Bacteria; phylum Pseudomonadota; class Gammaproteobacteria; order Burkholderiales; family Burkholderiaceae_C; genus Pseudaquabacterium. The sequence goes on from JAYUQJ010000042.1 coordinate 663, forward strand.
CAGAAACTGCGCCAGGCTGGCCCGGGTGGCGTCGAAATGGGCACGCTCGGTGGCGTCGCCCAGGCCGCGCTCGGTCAAGGCCAGGCCCATCTCGATCGCCTGGCGGCGCAGTTGCATTGGCCGGTCCATCGCGGCGCCATCGTGGGTGCCGTCCAGCATCAGCTGCAGCGCCAGCAGGCCGCGCAGCTCGTCCACCTGGGCCGACAGCTGGCTCAACTGGCGCGGCGGCAGGGCCGATTGCTCCAGCCAGGCCAGTTGCTGCTGCTGTACCGCCGCCTGTTGCCAAGCCAGCGCGCTGCCCAGCCCGACCAGCAGCAGCAGGGCGGCCAAGGCACCCGCCAGGCGCCGACTTCCGGGTCGTGGTTGCAGCAGCGTCATGTTCGGTCCCGCGGCCCGCGCCGGGGCCCGCCGGTACAGCCGGCCCTGCGGTGCCCGCCCCCTGCCAGGCCCGGCCGCCATCTTCGGCTGCGCTTTCCCTGGCCGATCCCCTGATCAGGGCCGGCCCTGCGGTGCTGATCCGGGGCGCGACCGGATCAGGCCCGGGCCCGGCGGCGCGGACCTGGCCGCGGCGCGGCCGGCGCCGGGCCGGGGTCGAGCAGGCGCTCGGCATCGGCCACGATGCGGGCCAGGCGGCTGGCCAGGGTTTCGGTGCTGAACTGCTCGCGCAAGCGCTCGACCATCAGGGCCAGCGCAAACGGGCTGGGCACGGCCAGGTGTACCCGCTGCAGGCGCAGGCCGCGCAGCCGGGCCAGGCAGGCCTGCAGGGGCTGCAGGTCCAGCTCTTGCGCCAGCACCTCGGCGTCGGCCTGGCCGAGCAGCCGATTGGCCGGGTCGTACTGGCGGAACACGTCATAGAACAGGCCGCTGGACGCCTGCAACTGGCGCGCGCTCTTGGGCGCACCGGGGTAGCCGGTGAACACCAGGCCGGCCACCCGGGCGATCTCGCGGAAGCGCTTGCGCGCCAGTTGGCTGCTGTTCAGGCTGTCCAGCATGTCCTGCAGCAGATGGGGGCCGGCGTCGAACAGGCTGCTGTCCAGCGCGGCACCGGGGTCCTCGCTCTGCGCGGCCAGCAGCTCGAAGCCATAGTCGTTGATGCTGATGCTGTAGGTGTTGGGCGCATGCCGCGACAGGCGCCAGGCCAGCAGGCTGGCCAGGCCCAGGTGCACATGGCGGCCGGCAAAGGGGTAGACAAAGAGATGCCGGCCCTCGCGCGACTCGTGCTGCTCCAGCAACAGGGCCCCCGCCGCCGGCAGCGCCGACAGGCGACGCTGGGCGTCCAGCATCGGTGCGGCGGCCACCAGCTCGGGATCGTCGGCGGCGGCTGCGGGCTGGCCCGGGGCCAGGCCCTCCAGCACCGCGCGGGTGGCCTCGGCCAGCTCGGACGACAGGGGCATCTTGCCGCCGGCCCAGGACGGCACGATGCCGCGCTTGCCTTGCGCCTTGCGCACCAGCGCCGCCATGTCCTGGGTGCAGACGTACTCCAGCACCCGGCCACCGAAGACAAAACAGTCACCGGGCTTGAGCCGGGCGATGAAGCTCTCTTCGACCTGGCCCAGGCTGCCCCCGCCACTGCCGGCACGCGACCACCACTTCACCCGCATCGACGATTCGGCCACGATGGTGCCCACCTGCAGGCGGTGGCGCCGGGCGATGCCGCGGTCGGGCACGCGCCAGACACCGTTGACCTCGGCCACCCGGTGGTACTCGGGGTAGGCGCCGAGCGATTCGCCGCCGCGCACCACGAAATCCAGCGCCCACTGGAAGGCCTCGCGCGGCAAGCTGCGGTAGCTCCAGGCCCGGCGCACCTCGTCGAACAGCGCATCGGCCTGGAAGCCGCCGCCCAGCGCCACTGTCACCAGGTGCTGCACCAGCACGTCCAGCGGCTGGTGCGGTGCCCGGCGCGGCTCCACCCGGCCGGCGGCCACCGCACGCCGCGCCGCCACCGCCTCGATCAACTCCAGCGTGTGGGTGGGCACCAGGGTGATGCGGCTGGGCCGGCCGGGTGCATGGCCCGAGCGGCCGGCGCGCTGCAGCAGGCGCGCCACGCCCTTGGCCGAGCCGATCTGCAGCACCCGCGAGACCGGCAGAAAATCCACCCCCAGGTCGAGCGACGAGGTGGCCACCACCGCCTTGAGCGTGCCGGCTTTCAGGCCTGCCTCGACCCAGGCGCGCACCTCGGGGTCGAGCGAGCCATGGTGCAGCGCGATCTGGCCGGCCCAGTCGGGCCGCGCCGCCAGCAGCAGCTGGTACCAGGCCTCGGCCTGCGAACGCACATTGGTGAACACCAGGGTGCTGCCCTCGCCCGCCGCGTCGGTGCGCGCGATTTCGTCGACCACCGGCTGCTGCATCTGCGCGCCCAGGTGGCCGCCCCAGGAGAACCGCCCCGGCTGGGCCGGCAACAAGGTGTCGATCACCAGGGTCTTGTCGATGCAGCCCTGCACCAGCTGCGGCAGGCCATCACCCGGGGGCAGCGGCCCCTGCAGCATCGCCATCGCCTCGGCCAGGTTGCCCAGCGTGGCCGACAGGCCCCAGACCAGCAGGCGCGGGTTCCACTGCGCCAGGCGGGCCAGCAGGAGCTGCACCTGCACGCCGCGCTTGTTGCCCACCAGCTCATGCCATTCGTCCACCACCACGCTGTGCACGCCGGCAAGCCGCGCCTGGGCGTCCTCACGGGTCAGCAGCAGGGTCAGCGATTCGGGCGTGCTGACCAGCACCGTGGGCAGGCGCCGGTCCTGGCGGGCGCGCTCGGCACTGGGGGTGTCGCCACTGCGCTGGCCCAGGGTCCAGGCCGGCGCCAGGTCGGCCAGCGGGGCCTGCCAGGCCCGGGTGGTGTCGGCCGCCAGTGCGCGCATCGGCGTGATCCACAACACCCCCAGCGGGGGCGCGCTGCCGCCCTGCAGCGGCAGGCCCAGACCCTGGGCCCGCTGCAAGGCGCCCAGGGCCACGGCATAGGTCTTGCCCGAGCCGGTGGTGGCATGCAGCAGGCCACCGCAGCCGGCGGCCATCGCGGCCCAGACCTGGCGCTGGAAATCGAAGGGCGTCCAGCCGCGGCTGGCCATCCAGGCGTCTGCCGCAGGGGCTTGGGCAAGCATCCTGGCATTGTGCAGGGCGGCCCGCCGCTGTCGCCCAAAGCACAGGCGAGCGACCTTTTTCCTAGGCTGATCACCCTTGGTGGGGGTGTCGAGGCGCACCACAATCGGGCCTTGCGCGCCCAGCGCACCGACGCCTCTGCCCACCATGGCCACCCGACACCCCCACACCGGCGCCCCGCACCGGCTGCACTCGCTGATGGAGTTCCGCGCGCTGTTCGAGATGGCGCTGCTGCCCTTGACCTGGCCGCTGCTGTCCGGCGCGGCCCGCGGCGACGGCCATCCGGTGCTGCTGCTGCCCGGCTTCATGGGCGACGAGATCAGCCTGGTCGGCCTGAAGACCTATCTGCAGGGCCGCGGCCATGACGTGCAGACCTGGGGCCTGGGCCGCAATGTGGGCTTCCAGCGCCGCCACGCCCAGGCGCTGGAGCAGAAGATCCGCCACCTGCACCACAGCACCGGCCGCAAGGTCAGCCTGGTGGGCTGGAGCCTGGGCGGGGTGTTTGCGGTGTACGGCGCGCACCAGGCCGCCGACTGCGTGCGCCAGGTGATCACGCTGGGCAGCCCGGTCAATGTGGACGCCGCCGGCAGCCAGTCGCCGGCGCTGGTCAAGGCCCTGTACCGCCTGGTGGCCCACCCAATGGGGCCGGCCGCGCATGTGATGCAGCCGCGTGCCAAGAAAATGCGCGAGCACCACCTGCCGCCGGTGCCGATGAGCTGCCTCTACACGATCAGCGACGGCGTGGTGCCGCCGCAAGAGGCCACCATCGACGCCGCCGCCGGCAGCCCCTACGAAAATATCCGGGTGTCCGGCAGCCACACCGGCCTGGGCTTCAACCCGATGGTGATGTGCATCCTGGCCGACCGCCTGGCCCAGCCCGAGGCGGGCTGGCAACCCTTCCAGCCCACCGGGCTGTCGGGCACCCTGTACCGCTGGATCACGCACGCGGCCGTGCCGATCTGACCTCGGCAGTCTCCCCCCGGGCGGCGGCACATCAGGCACCGCACCCACCCACAGCACGGCCGATCACGCGCCGGTCGAACAACCGGCCGATCGCGCTGCCGGGCAGGCCCAGCACCTCGGCCAGCACCGCCTCGGTGTGCTGACCCAGGCGCGGCGCCGGCCGCGCCGGCTGGCGCGCGATGGCCGAGAAGACCAGCGGCAGGCCGGGCACCAGGCAGGGGCCGATGCCGGGCTGGTCGACGCTGGCGAACAGCGGGTTGGCGGTGGAACAGGCCGGATCGTCCTGCACCAGTTGGGCCAGGGTCTGGTAGCGGCCCCAGCACACGCCCTGGGCGTCGAAGGCCTCGGCCACCCGGGCCAGCGGGCGCGCGGCGATCCAGGGCCCCAGCAGCGCGGCAATGCGCTCGCGAGCGCGGAAGCGGTCGCCCTCGGTGTCCAGGTCCAGGCCCAGTTCGCTGGCCAGGGCCTGCATGGCGGGCCCCAGGCCGGTGGCCCCGCACAGGCCGCGCCATTGCTTGGGCGTCAGGCCCACCACCATGATGCGCTGGCCGTCGGCGGTGGCGAAGTCGCGGCCGAAGGCGCCGAACAGGTCGTTGCCGATGCGCTCGCGCGGCCGGCCGCGCTGGGCCTCGGCGATGAAGCCCAGGTGGCCCATCACCGCCAGCGCCATGTCCTGCAGCGCCAGCGTCACCTGCTGGCCCTGGCCGCTGCGGCTGCGGTGGCGCTCGGCGGCCAGCAGGCCCACCGCGGCCATGTAGCCGGTGACCAGATCCCAGGCCGGCAGCACATGGTTGACCACCGCGTCGACCGCCCCGCTGCCGGTGACGAAGGGCAGGCCCAGCGCCGGGTTGACGGTGTAGTCCACCGCCGATCCGCCGTGCCGGTCGCCCTGGATGGTGAGCTGGATCA
>JAYUQJ010000043.1:0-5592 GCA_043756825.1 Betaproteobacteria bacterium
ATCGACGTGCCCGAGGGCCTGCTGTCGGCCGAGTTCCCGCCGATGATGCTGCAGACCCTGGTGGAGAACGCCATCAAGCATGGCCTGGAGCCCAAGCCCGAGGGCGGCAAGCTGAGCCTGAGGGCCGAGATCGTGCACGGCAAGCTGACCGTCACCGTGGCCGACACCGGCCTGGGCTTCGGCCGCGCCGCGACCGCAGGCACCGGCGTGGGCCTGGCCAATATCCGCGAGCGCCTGCAACTGCTGTACGGCCCCAAGGCCAGCCTGACCATCACCGAGAACCCCGGCGGCGGCACTCGCGTGACCCTGGCGGTGCCCTACAAGCCGGTCGACAGCACTGGCTGATGGCCCGCTACCGGTCGCATGGCGCGGGCCCGGCTTTCTGCCCCGCACGCACCTGGCTACCATCGCGCCATGAACATCCCTGACCCCCCGCTGCGCGCCGTGATCGCCGACGACGAGCGCCTGATGCGCGAGCAACTGCGCGCCCGCCTGGCCGAGGTCTGGCCCGCTCTGCAGATCGTGGCCGAAGCGCGCAACGGGCTGGAGGCGGTGGACCTGGTGGCCCAGCACCGGCCCGACATCGTCTTCCTCGATATCCGCATGCCCGGCCTGACCGGGGTGGACGCCGCGCGCCAGATCGCCCAGATGGCGGTGGGCGACGAAGAACACCTGCCCGAGATCGTGTTCATCACCGCCTACGACCAGTATGCGGTGGAGGCCTTCGAGCAGGGCGTCTGCGACTACGTGCTCAAGCCGGCCGAGCGCGAGCGCCTGCAGGTCACCGCCGACCGCATCCGGTCCCGGCTGGCGCGTCGGGATGGTGCCGACGATGACGGCCCCGGCGACCCGGCGCCGCCGGTACAGCAGCTCTTGCACCGGCTGGCCGCGCAACTCAACCCGGGCAGCGCGCCCAAGTACCTGGACTGGATCCAGGCCAGCGTGGGCCAGGGCATCCAGATGATCCCGGTGGCCGAGGTGCTGTTCTTCATCAGCGACGAAAAGTACACCCGGGTGCAGACCCCCACGGTCGAGGCGCTGATCCGCAAGCCCATCAAGGAGCTGATCGACGAGCTCGACCCGGCCGTGTTCTGGCAGATCCACCGCAGCACGCTGGTCAATGTCAAGTGCATCGCCGGCATCACGCGCGATTTTCGCGGCCGCCAGATCGTGGCGGTGCGCGGCCACCCCGAAAAGCTGGAGGTCAGCCGCAGCTACGGGCATTTGTTCAAGGGCATGTGACGACGCCGGCCGGCGGGCCGGCGCTTTCTACAATGCAGTGTCCGACCGGGCTGCGGCCCCGCCCCACCACCCCATGCATCCCACGCTGCCACCCTTGTCGCCGCTGCACCCTGCCTGCCTGCGCAAGCCCTGCCGGCACCTGCCCGCCCGCCGCCCATGAGCGACTCGGCCGAGCTGTTCCGCCATGTCAGCGCCGAGAAGGCCGCTTTCTACCGCAGCCTGATGGCGGTGTTTGCCGCCGCCAAGCGGCAGTACCGGCTGCAACTGCGGCCCGACGAGGTGCTGGCTGAAGCCCAGTGGCCGGGCGACGCGCCGCGCATCGAGGAGGTGAGCGCCGGGCTGGCCCAGCTGGCGGCCTGGGGCAACCTCGAATCCCAGCCCGACACCGCGCGGGTGGCCAACCTCAGCGATTTCTACCGTGCCCGATATCTCTACCGCCTGTCGGTGGGGGGCGAGGCGGTGGAGTCCGCACTCGGCCTGTTCGCACAATTGCTGGCACGCCGCGCCGAGTTGCAGACCGTGGCGCTCGAAGACATCGCCAGCCGCCTGCAGGCCCTGACCGCACTGGCCGCGGTGGGGCCGGCCGAGCCGGACGTGGCCAAGATCCACGAGACCCTGCGCGACCTGGTGCGGGTTTTCGAAGGCCTGGCCGACAACGCCCAGGCCTTCATGGCCGGCATCGCCCGCAGCATTGAGCTGCAGCAGGCCGAGGCCGGCGCGGTGGTGCTCTACAAACGCCGCTTGATCGACTACCTGGAGCGCTTCATCGGCGATCTGGTGCGCCGCTCGGACATCATCGCCCGCCTGATCCTGGGCCTGGCGCCGCAGATTGACGTGTTGCTGGGCCGGGTGGCCGAGCGCGAGGCGCGCGACGCCGCCCCCGGCGATGGCGCCGACAGCGCCGACGCCCAGCAGCGCCAATGGCAGGTGTGGCGCGAGCGCTGGCGCGGCCTGCGCGGCTGGTTCCTCAGCCATGGCAACACGCCGCCCCAGGCCGAGCTGCTGCGCGGGCGCGCGCGCTCGGCGATCCCGCAATTGCTGGGGGCGATCGCCGCCATCAACGAGCGGCGCAGCGGCCGCAGCGACCGGTCTGCCGATTTCCGCCGGCTGGCGCTGTGGTTTGGCGAGGCCGCCGACGACCACCAGGCGCACCGCCTGGCGCGTGCGGCCTTTGCCCTGCACCCGGCCCGCCACCTGGGCGCCGGCAGTGCGGCCGACATCGCCACCGCCGCCGACCTGCCGGCCGCCACCCGCTGGGCCGACGCGCCGCCGCTGGCGATCCACCCGCGCCTGCGCGAGTACGGCGAGGCCAGCGTGCGCGGCCCGGCGCCGCGGCTGCGCGACCGGGCCGAGGCCCGGGCCTTCCTGGCGCGCCAGTTCAGCGAGGAGTCGCGCCTGACCGACGCCGCGCGCACCCGCCTGGCCACCGGCCAACCGGTGGCGCTGTCGGCACTGGGCGAGCTGGACGCGGCCAGCTTTGCCTTGCTGCTCAGCCTGCTGGGCGAGGCCCTGGCCGAGCAGACCGGCCCGCAGGCCCTGGTCGAACGTGCCACTGGCGACGGCCTGCTGCAGATCCGCCTGCAGCCACTGGCCGCCGACCAGCGCGCCCGCATCTTCAGCCCGCTGGGCGTGCTCGAAGGCCGCGACCACCTGCTGACCTTGACGCCGGTGCACGCCAGCCCATGAATCCCCTGAGCCCGCCCGCCGCGCCCGCCAACGCGCCGGTGTCGCCGACCGCCCAGCGCGCCAATGCGCCCGCGCAGCCGCGTCCGCGCCCCGATCTGGGCCAGCACCAGCAACGCCACCAGCGTGACGAGTTCCGCACTGCCCTGTGCGCCTTGCTGATGTGCCCGCTGATGAGCCCCGACCACCCGGCCTTTGCCGCAGTGCGGCGCCAGGCCGACCGGCTGCGCGACTGGTTTCTGCGCGAGACCGGCTGGCCGCTGACGGTCGAGCGCGACGGCGCCCGGCTCTACAAGCGCCCGGCCGACGCGGCACAGATGAGCGATGCCACCCGCGGCCTGCCGGGCTTCGATCGGCGCCGCTACGTGCTCTTGTGCCTGGCCTGCGCGGTGCTGGAGCGTGCCGATGCGCAGATCACGCTGCGCCTGCTGGGCGAGCGCTTGCTGCTGCTGGCGGCCGACCCGGCGCTGGCCGCCACCGGATTCACTTTTGCGCTGGTGGCCCAGCACGAGCGGCGCGAACTGGTGGCCGTCTGCCGCAGCCTGCTGAGCCTGGGCGTGCTGGTGCGCGTGGCCGGCGATGAAGACGGCTTTGTGCTGGCCGGGCACGAGCAGGCCGATGCGCTGTACGACGTGCAAAGGCGCGCGCTGGCGGGACTGCTGGCCGCCGTGCGCGGACCGTCCACCTGGGCCCTTGCCGATGCGCCGGCGAGCCTGGACGCCCGGCTGCAGGCGCTGTCGGGCGAGCATGTGGCCGACAGCGACGAGGCCCGGCGCAGCGCCCTGCGCCACCGGCTGGCACGCCGGCTGCTGGACGACCCGGTGGTCTACGCTGCCACGCTGGACGCACCGGCGCTGGCCTATTACGTCAACCAGCGCAACGCCCTGGCCGGCCGGCTGTGCGAGGCCACCGGCCTGCTGCCCGAGCAGCGTGCCGAAGGCCTGGCGCTGGTCGACGAGGACGGCAGCCTCAGCGATGTGGCCCTGCCCGCCGAGGGCACCGATGCGCATGTGGCGCTGCTGGTGGCGCAAGCGCTGGCGGGCCAGGTACGCGCCACGGCCAGCGGCCAGCCCGTGCCCGGCCGCGATACCGACGACATCGCCACGCTGCTGCGCCAGGCCCGCGACACCCAGGGCCGTTACTGGCGCAAGTCGGCCCGTGAACCCGGCGCCGAGCACGAGCTGGCGGCGCTGGCCATCCAGCGCCTGGCCCAATTGCAGTTGCTGGCCCGCGACGGCGATCTGCTGCGCCCGCTGCCGGCGATCGCCCGCTATGCGCGCGTCGACCCCGGCGCAGCCACCGCCGATGGCGCGCCGCGCAGCAAACCCCCGGTCGGCCCACGCCAGGCGGCGCCGGCCGCTGCGCCGTTGAGCGACGGCAGCAGCGGCTCGCTGTTCGACTTCTGATGAGCGACAGCCTGCCCAGCCTGGACCCACCGGCCGCCACCGACCGGCCGGCGCTGCCCATGCCCACGCGCCCGCGCTGGCAGCCGCTGCGCCTGGGCCTGGTCGAGCTCTACCACTACGACAGCGAGGAGTTCTGGTTCCGCGACGGCCACCTGCTGCTGCGCGGCAACAACGGCACCGGCAAGTCCAAGGTGCTGTCGCTGACCCTGCCCTTCCTGCTCGACGCCCGACTGCTGCCCGCACGCATCGAGCCCGACGGCGACGCCGGCAAGCGCATGGCCTGGAACCTGCTGATGGGCAGCTATGACCGCCGCGTCGGCTATGCCTGGATCGAGTTCGGCCGCCTGGCCGACGACGGTACGCCGCACTACCTGACGCTGGGCGCCGGGCTGTCGGCCAGCGCGGCGCGGGCGCAGGTCGAGAGCTGGTTCTTCGTGCTCGATGACGCGCCCCAGAGCCAGGCCCGGCGCCTGAACCAGGACTGGTGGCTGACCAGCCCGCAACGCCAGGTGCTGGGCAAGGAGCGGCTGCGCGAGCAGCTAGCGGGCATCGGCCAGGTCTACGACACCGGCCAGGCCTACCGGCGCGCGGTCGACGAGCGCCTGTTCCACCTGGGCCCGCAGCGCTATGACGCGCTGATGGACACCCTGATCCAGTTGCGGGCACCGCAATTGTCGAAAAAGCCCGACGAAAGCGCGCTGTCGAATGCGCTGACCGAGGCCCTGCCGCCGCTGGCCGCCGAGTTGCTGCACGACGTGGCCGAGGCCCTGGGCCAGCTCGAGGAAGACCGCCGCCAGCTCGAGACCTACCAGGCCATGGCCACGGCGGTCAGCCGCTTCGACCTGCGCTACCGGGCCTATGCCGGCGCGCAGAGCCGGCGCCAGGCGCGCACGCTGCGCCAGGCCCAGAGCGAGTTCGACAGCGCCAGCCGGGCGCGCCAGGACAGCCTCCTGCGCCAGCAGGCCGCCACGCTGCACGAGGCCGAGGCCCGGGCCGCACTGGTGGCTGCCGAGCTGGCCCTGCTGCACCAGCGCACCCGGGTCGACACCTTGTTGGCCGACCCGGCGATGCAGGACGCCAACCGCCTGGAGCACGCCGACCGCGAAACCGCCGCACGCACGGCCGCGCTGCAACGGGCCGCGGCCGCGCTGGCCGAGACCGACCGGCGCCTGGCGCGCGGCCAGCACGAAAGCCACGCCGCCGAGCAGCGGGTGGCCCAGGCCGGCCAGCAACTGACCCAGGCACGCCAGGCCCTGGCCGC
>JAYUQJ010000044.1:0-5553 GCA_043756825.1 Betaproteobacteria bacterium
TGCGCGCACCGACTTGAACACCGAGGCCCAGTTTGCTGAAGTTGCGCTCAAGCAGGCCAGCGGCTTCAGCGTGCGCCTGAAGGACGTGGCCCGCATCGAACAGGCGCCGGCCAGCGAGCGCTCGCTGGTGCGGTTCAATGGCAAACCGGCGGTCAGCGTGGGGGTGATCCGCAATGCCACGGCCAACCCGCTGGACATCTCGGCCGGCGCGCGCGAGGCGATGCCACGCATCCAGCAGGACCTGCCGCCCGGCCTGACGGTGGCGGTGGCCAACGACAACTCGGTGTTCATCGACCGATCGGTCAAGTCGGTCTACCGCACGGTGGCCGAATCGGTGGGCCTGGTGGCGCTGGTGGTGTTCATCTTCCTGCGCACGCTGCGGGCATCCTTCATCCCGCTGGTCACCATACCGGTCAGCCTGGTCGGTACCTTTGCGCTGATGGCGCTGGCCGGCTTCACGATCAATACGCTGACCCTGCTGTCGCTGGTGCTGGCGATCGGCCTGGTGGTGGACGATGCGATCGTGGTGCTGGAAAACATCTTCCGCCACATCGAGGAGGGTTTGGCGCCCTTCCAGGCCGCGCTCAAGGGCGCCCGGGAGATCGGCTTCGCCGTGGTGGCCATGACCCTCACCCTGGCGGCGGTGTTTGCGCCGCTGGCCTTCACGCCTGGGCGCACCGGGCGGCTGTTCGTCGAGTTTGCGCTGGCCCTGGCCGGCGCTGTGATCGTCTCGGGCTTCGTCGCGTTGACGCTAACCCCGATGCTGTGCAGCAAATTGCTGCACCACAACCCCAAGCCCCACCGGTTCGATCGCTTCATGGAGCGGGTGCTGGCGCGCCTGACCGCAGGCTATGGCAAGGCGCTGCGCTGGGTGCTGGGCCAGCGCTGGATCGTGCTGGTGGTGATGGTGGCCTCGGCCCTGGGCAGCTGGTATCTGTTTTCCACCACCAAGAGCGAGCTGGCGCCGATGGAAGACCGCGGCGTGATCCTGGCCAATGTCAGTGCGCCGGACGGCGCCACCCTCGGCTACACCGACCGCTACCTGAAGGTGATCGAGCGCGCGGCGATGAACATCCCCGAGGTCGATCGGGTGTTCATGTTCGCGGGTGGCAACTCGGTTTCGCAGGGAGCGGTGATCCTGCGCGCGGTGGATTGGTCCGAACGGAACAAGACCACCCAGCAAATCGCCCGCGAACTGCAACCCCACCTCTCGGTGCTGCCCGGTGTCACGGCCTTCCCCATCACCCCACCCAGCCTGGGCCAGGGCTTTCGCGAGCGGCCGATCAACTTTGTCATCGTCACCAGCGACAGCTACGACAACCTGTCCCGGGTGGCGCAGCAGTTCTTGGCCGAGATGGCCAAGAACCCGGGCTTCGTGCAGCCCGACACCGATCTGAGGCTGAACAAGCCCGAGTTGGTTCTGGAGGTCAACCGCGACCGCGCCGCCGATGCCGGCGTGCCGGTAGACCAGGTGGCGCGCACGGTCGAGACCATGCTGGGCGGCCGCGCGGTCACGCGCTACAAGCGCGACGCCGAGCAGTACGACGTGCTGGTGCAAACCGACAGCCGGGGCCGCACCCGGCCTGACGACATTGACAAGCTCTTCGTGCGCGGCCGCGGTGACGTGATGGTGCCGCTGTCGTCCCTGGTCACGGTCAGGGAAGGGGTCAGCCCGCGTGAGCTCAACCACTTCAACCAGCGCCGTTCGGTGGCCATCACCGCCAATCTGGCGCCGAATTTCGCCTTGGGCGAGGCGCTTCAGTTCATGGACGCCACCGCCATCAAGTTGCTCAAGCCCGGCTATGCCACCGAGCTGAACGGCGTCTCGCGCGAGTTCAAGGCCAGCAGTGGAGCGCTTGGGCTGGTTTTTGCGCTGGCACTGCTGTTCATCTTTCTGGTGCTGGCGGCGCAGTTCGAGAGTTTCATCGACCCCTTCGTGATCATGTTGTCGGTGCCGCTGTCGATCGTCGGTGCGTTGGGCGCGCTGCAGCTCACCGGTGGCACCCTCAATGTCTACAGCCAGATCGGCTTGATCACCCTGGTGGGCCTGATCACCAAGCATGGCATCTTGATCGTCGAGTTCGCCAACCAGATGCGCCAGCAAGGGCTGAGCACGGTCGAGGCCGTCGTCCAGGGCAGCAGCCTGCGCCTGCGGCCGATCCTGATGACCACCGGGGCGATGGTGCTGGGGGCCTTGCCGCTGGCGCTGGCCAGCGGTGCCGGTGCTGAAAGCCGGCGACAGATCGGCTGGGTCATCGTCGGGGGCATGAGCCTGGGCACCCTGCTGACGATCTTCGTGGTGCCTACCGTCTACACCCTGTTTGCGCGACGCCGGGTGCCAGGTGAGATCACCGCCGCCGAGGCGCCTGAAGCGCTGCCTGCGGCAAAGCCGGCCTGATCCGGGCCAGGCTCAGACCAGGCCGTCGAAGGGGATCACGTCCACCCGGTCGCCGGCGGCGACATCGCCCTGGCTGTGGTGCAGCACCACCATGCCGTTGGCCTGGCTCATGCTGCGCAGGATGCCCGAGCCCTGGGCGCCCGTGATGCGCACCTGCCAGCGGCCGTCCGCCGCCTGGCTGACGATGCCGCGCTGGTATTCGGTGCGGCCGGGCTTCTTGCGCAATGCGCCCTCGCTGACCGCGCGCAACAGCGGCATGGGCTGCGGCGCGGCGCCGCCCATCGCCAGCAAAGCCTGGCGCACGAAGGCATAGAAAGTCACCATCACCGCCACCGGGTTGCCGGGCAGGCCGAACAGGATGGCCTCGCGGCCCGCGCTGCCGATGCGGCCGATCGCCATCGGCCGGCCGGGCCGCATCGCGATCTTCCAGAACAGCACCTCCCCCAGCTGGGCCATGATGCGCTTGGTGTGGTCGGCCTCGCCCACGCTGACGCCGCCCGAGGTGATAACCGCATCGGCGCTTTGCGCTGCCAGCGTGAAGGCAGCCTCGAGCGCGCCCGGGTCGTCGCGCACCACGCCCAGGTCGATCAGCTCCACACCCAGCCGGCTGAGCATGCCCCAGATCGTGTAGCGGTTGCTGTCGTAGACGCAGCCGGCGTCCAGTGGCTCACCGATAGAGCGCAACTCGTCGCCGGTCGAGAAGAAGGCCACACGCAGGCGGCGGTAGACCGGCACCTCGGCCTGGCCGAGCGAGGCCAACAGGCCCAGGTCGGCCGGGGTCAGGATGCGGCCGGCCTGCAAGGCCACCTCGCCGCGCGCCAGATCTTCGCCGCGCAGGCGCCGGTTGTCGCCGGCCTGCACCACGCCGGCCGGTATGCGGACGCGGCCGTCGGCGTCGCTGCGGGTAAATTCTTGCGGTACCACCGTGTCCAGGTCCGACGGCATCAGCGCGCCGGTCATGATGCGCACGCCCTGGCCGGGCAGCACCGGGGCACCGAGCTGCGCGCCGGCAAAAGCGGTTCCGGCCACCGTGATCAGGGTGTCAGCATTGGCCTTGAGGTCGGACGCACGCAGCGCGAAGCCGTCCATGGCCGAGTTGTCGTGCGACGGCACGTCGATGGGCGAGACGATGTCGCGGGCCAGCACCCGGCCCAGCGCACTGCGCAGCGCCAGGCTCTCCACCGCCTGCACCCGGGGCACCAGCCGCGCGATGAAATCCTGCGCCTGCGCCACCGGCAAGGCGTTCGGATCGTAGCCGCTGATGCACGAGGCGATCTGGTCCAGGCTTTGCATGATGGGGGCGCTGGCGGGGGTTCAGCCACCGATGTAGTGCATTTCGACCCGCCGGCTGCCCGGGGTGGCATCGACCGGTTGCCGGGCGCGCAGTTCCGAATAGCGGTCATCGCGCCCGGCCCACACCGCGCCCAGCGCGCTGGTGATGTCGGCGTCCGACACGCCGCCGCGCAGCAGCGCGCGCAGGTCATGGCCGCGGGTGGCAAACAGGCAGAGGAAGAGCTTGCCTTCGGTGGACAGGCGGGCGCGGTTGCAGTCCTGGCAGAAGGCTTGGGTGACGCTGGAGATCAGGCCGATCTCACCGCAGCCGTCGGCATAGGCCCAGCGCTCGGCGGTCTCGCCGGCCACGCTGGGGTCGAGCGGACGCAGCGGCCATTCGGCCTGCAGGATCTTCAGCAGGTCGGCCGACGGCAGCACCTCGTCCATGCGCCAGCCGTTGCTGGCGCCGACATCCATGTACTCGATGAAGCGCAGCACGATGCGGCCGTCGAATTGCTCGCGGAAGAAGCGCGCCATCGGCAGGATTTCCTGCTCGTTGGTGCCCCGCTTGACCACCATATTGACCTTGATCGGCCCCAGGCCCGCCGCATGCGCTGCGGCAATGCCGGCCAGCACGTCGGCCACCGGGAAGTCGACATCGTTCATGCGCCGGAAGATCGCGTCATCCAGGCCGTCCAGGCTCACCGTCACCCGCTGCAGGCCGGCCGCCTTGAGCGCGGCCGCTTTGCGTGCCAGCACCGACCCGTTGGTGGTCAGCGTGATGTCGAGCGCTGCGCCATCGGGCGTGCGCAACCCGGCCAGCATGGCGATCAGGTTCTCCAGCCCCTTGCGCAGCAGCGGCTCGCCGCCGGTCAGGCGGATCTTTTGCACCCCGTGGGCCACGAAGATGCGCGCCAAGCGGGCGATCTCCTCGAAGCTGAGCAGGCTGGTCTGCGGCAGGAAGACATAGTCCCGGTCGAAGATCTCCTTGGGCATGCAGTAGCTGCAGCGGAAATTGCAGCGGTCGGTGACCGAGATGCGCAGGTCGCGCAGCCGCCGGCCGCGCCGATCGGCGAGCGGTCCGGCGCCAGGCGCGGCGGTGAGGCCGGGAATCGCTGCGTGGCGTGCCAGCTGGGTAAGCGGGATGACGACCTTCGACATGGATGAATTATAGTGTCTCGATGATCGAACGACCGATGCAGAAAATAGCCGTGATCCTCGAAAGGGTACCGGTGCAGAGCCGGTGGGAAGACCACAAGTGGCAGCTGGCCGGCGTGGTTCCCGACGTGGGCGGACAGCCGCGTGACATCGTGATGCACGAGGAACTGCTGCAGCGCATCTTCCCCGGTTTCGAGGTGACCCTTTTCCGCGACGAGGCGGAGGGGTACTACCTCAATGCCAGCAGCGGCGACCCGAGTGTCTTCATCTCCGTGCGCACCGACGAGGCCACGGGTGAGCCGTATCCGTTCCAGGCCACCTTGTCCTACAACGAGGGCGCGCGCCGCATGGATGGCGGCGAGCGCGTCGAGCGCGTGAGCGTCTGGCCCGAGCTCGCGGCGTGGCTGGGCGAGTGGGTGGAGGCGAACTACCGGCCGGAGCCCAAGGTTCGGCAGCGCCCGAAGTCCTTCAAGGGCAAGGAAGGCCGGCTGCGGGAGCGCGGGTGATGGCCGACGAACCGTTCCTGGCGCGCTGGTCGAAGCGCAAGGCGCAGGCGCGCGCGGGAGCGCCCGCGGAAGTCCCGCCGCAGGCGTCGGCGCTCCCCTCGGCGAGCGCATTGGAGTTGCCCGCGACGAAGCCCGCCGAACCCCTGCCACCGGTCGAATCGTTGACGCCCGAGTCCGATTTCACCGGCTTCATGAAGCCCGAGGTCGACCCGGGGCTCA
>JAYUQJ010000045.1:0-5515 GCA_043756825.1 Betaproteobacteria bacterium
CCATCGCGTTCATCGTGTGGTGGCTCTTGTGGCAGTGAAAAGCCCAGTCGCCCTCCTCGTCCGCAAGAAAATCGATCTGCCGCATCTGGCCGACAGCGATGTCGGTGGTCACCTCGTACTGGCGGCTGCTCTTGGGCGTGGGCCCGCCGTCGGTGCCGGTGACCAGAAACTCATGGCCGTGCAGGTGGATGGGGTGGTTGGTCATCGTCAGGTTGCCGATGCGGATGCGCACCTTGTCGTTCTTCCTCACCACCAGCGGGGAAATGCCCGGAAAGATGCGGCTGTTCCAGCTCCAGAGGTTGAAGTCGAGCATCGTCATGATCTTGGGCGTGGCCGCGCCGGGGTCGATGTCGTAGGCATTGAGCAGGAAGACAAAGTCGCGGTCGACCTCGTCGATCAGCGGATGCCTGGTCTTGGGGTGGGTGATCCAGAAGCCCATCATCCCCATCGCCATCTGCACCATTTCGTCGGCATGCGGGTGGTACATGAAAGTGCCGGGCCGGCGTGCCACGAACTCGTAGACAAAGGTCTTGCCGGGCTCGATGGCGGGCTGGTTCAGGCCGGTCACGCCGTCCATGCCGTTGGGCAGGCGCTGGCCGTGCCAGTGCACGCTGGTCACCTCGGGCAGCCTGTTGGTGACGAAGATGCGCACCCGGTCGCCCTCCACCACCTCGATGGTCGGGCCGGGGCTCTGCCCGTTGTAGCCCCACAGATGGGCCTTGAAGCCGGGGGTCATCTCGCGCACCACCGGCTCGGCCACCAGGTGGAACTCCTTGACGCCCTGGTTCATGCGCCAGGGCAGGGTCCAGCCATTGAGCGTGACCACCGGGTTGTAGGGCCGGCCGGAGCCGGGCAGCAGCGGCGGCATGGTGTCGGGTCGGGTCTGTATCACCGGCTCGGGCAAGGCGGCCATGGCCACCTTGCTGACCGAGGCGGCGGCCACCGCAGCGGTGATGGCGCCGCTTCGGCCCAGCCAATGGCGTCTTGAAAGCATCGCAGAGTCCTTCATGTTCAATGGCCTGCGGCGGGCGCCTCGGTGCCGGGTCCGGCCGATGCTGCGCCCATGGCCGCAGACAGATTGGGTTTGCCGATCAGCGCCATCTCCAGGTCGGCGTGCGCAATCCAGAAATCGCGCAGGGCCTGGATGGTCTGGTTGACGCTGGCGATCTGGGCGCGCGCGTCGGCCAGCAGTTCGAAGACACCGATCAGCATGCCGTTGTAGCGCAGCAGGTTCTCTTCGGCGACGCGCTGGTTCAGCGGCAACACCTCGTCGCGCTGATAACGGGCGATGTCATGGGCCGAGCGGTAGGCGGTGTAGGCCTCGCGCACCTCGGACCGCGCATTGACCGCCGTCTCAGCCGCCCGGTGCAACTGCTGCCGGTAGACCGCCTCGGCCCGCGCCAGCCGGACGCTGCCCGAATCGAACAGGGGCAGCTCCAGCGCCACCTCCCAGCCGCGCTGGGTTGGATGCTCGTTCGACCCGTTGTTGCGCAGGCCCAGTTCCAGCACGTTGACGAATCGCGTGGCCTGGGTCAGGCCCAGGTTGCGGGCGGTCTGTTCGGCGGCCAGCCGGGCGGCCTGCACGTCGAGCCGCTGCGCCAGTGCCAGGCGCTCGATGTCCGGCATGTCGAGCACCGCCTTGGGCAGATCGGGCAGGCGCTCGGGCAGCGTGAACCCGGTTTGCGGGCCCCAGGCGCCCAGCAAGCGGGTCAGGCGTTCGCGCGTGGCACCTTGGGCCTGCTCGGTGCGGGCCAGATTGAGCGCCGCGTCGGCCTGGAATATCTGCTCGCGGGCCTGCTGCAGCTTGTTGAAGTTGCCCACCTGGGCCATGCGACGCGCCAGTTCGGCGCTGGCGTCGGCGGCCTGCCTGACCTGCCGCTGGTAGCGCACCGCTTCCTGGGCGGCCACGGCCTGGTAGTAGGCCTTGCGGGTATCGGCCGCCAGCGCCAGCACGCGCATCTGCACCAGGGCCTGGGTCTGCTCGAACTGGCGCGCCTGCACCGCGCCGAGCTGCGGCATGGCGATCAGCCGGGCCAGGTTGAGGTGCAGGCCACGCTCCAGGTCGATTTCACTGCCGCGCTTGAGGCGACCGAAACTGAAACCGGGGTTGGGCAGCCGGCCCGCCTGCACCAGGTCGGCCTCGCCGATGCCCAGGTCCTGGAAGCTGGCCTGCAGGCCGCGGTTGTTGAGCAAGGCCACCTGCACCGCATCGTCGACGGTCAGCGGCTGACGCAACAACTCGCTCACACGCTGGGCGATGGCGTCCTGGTCGGCATCGCTCCGGGCCCAGCGCAGGTCCTTGTCGAGCCGCACACGGGCCGCTTTTTCAACGACGCCAAAGCCACCGTCCGGGCTGAAGCCGGCACAGCCGCCCAGCAATGCGGCCAGGGCCAGGAGGGTGACGCTGCGCAGTGCAGGCGGGCAATGGCCAGCGCCCGACCCGCCCGAGCGACCGGGCACTGCGGTCATCAGGGGCGCCTTCATGGCATCTTGTGGCCGGCATGGCCAGTGGGCGCTGCGGACGGCACCGCCGGCGCCGGCTTGGCCCCGGGCTCGGGGTCGGCCTGCTGCGACTGCCGGGCATAGGCACGCCAGCCGCCGATGCGGGCCACATTGTCATTGGCCTCGCGCCAGGCCAGCGGTTTGTCACCTGCGCCGGATCGGTCAGGGGCCAATGCCGACCGGAAGACCAGCGCAGGCACGCTGGCCCGGGGGTCGAGCGGGTCGGGGCGGCTGGTGCGGGCGGCGGGCTCGGCCTGGGCGGTGAGTGCCGCGCCTAGCAGGCCCAACAGCCAAGGCAGTGACAAGTGCCTGCGCCGGGCCGGCGGATGAACGGTGGGGACCATGACATGCTCGGTTCAAGACCTGGGGGCCCCCGGTGCTGCGCGGGCAGCCCTCGGAGGGTCAAGCATTGGCGAGCAAGTGCGTGCAGCAGCACGCGGACAGGCCCGCCCGTCAGGCGAGCAAGGCGCGTGGCGGACGGTCTGGCCCGTCGACGGCAAATGCGTCTACGGCGGCCTGCAGGGCGACCCAGGCCGAGGTGGCAGTGCCGGCCTGGGGCAGGGCTGGCAGCGTGTCCAGGATGGCACTGGCCGCGCAGCAAGAGGCACAGACACTGCACTTGTGCGAATCAGCCGACCCCGCCGGCTGCGCCTGGCCGAACTGATCAGACTGATCGGCCCCGCCATCCGCTGCCGGCCCGCCGTGCGCCGGGCTGGCCGGGGCATGGTGCGCATGGGCGTCGGACGCCTGGCCGCCATGCCCGTGGTGGTCCGCAACGGCAACGGGGGCTGCGCCGACGGCTGCGGCAGCGGCATGGCCGGGCCCGCACATCACCATCGTGGCGACCGCCGTGGCGTGAGCCGGTACCGCCAGTACCAACAGCCAGATCAGCAGTGATCGGATCATTTTCGACACCTGGAGACTGTACCCCAAGCCCGAAAACCAGGCATCGCCTTGCTGGCCGGCGGGCCGTGTCAAGCCCGCGTACCGCCTGCTTGCTGTCCGACATCAACAACGTGTCGGTCAAGGCCTGGGCATGGATGATGCAGGGTCGGCCAGTGAACATCGGGGCACTTTATCGGCTGCCACACCCTGCTGGGCTAAGTCGTCTACTTTGCCTCATGGCTTGGCAATGTCGACAAGCGGCGCGGGCCTGACTTCATCAAGGCCCAAATCAAGTGGCTGGTAAAGCCTTCCTTGACCCGGGTCAAGAACGCAGCCATTGCCTGGCGCCTGGATGGGGCGCCAGGCCCCAGGCCGGCGCCACAGAGGCTAAGCTCGCCTAACCGGCCGCGTCATCCCTGCCCCAGCCACGGCCTTGCACGGGCCTGCCCCATCATGAACATCCGTAATTTCGACGATCTGCTGCAGGCCGCTCGCCAGCAGGACCAAGCCCAGCGCCTGCTGCTGGTGTTTGCCGGTGCCAGCCTGCCGGCCGGCGCCACGCCCGAGCAGCGCGCCTGTTTCGAGGCGGGTGAATCGGGCGAGCTGGCGCCGCTGATGTGCGTGGACAAGGACCCGCAGGCACTGGCCAGCTTCCAGGCCCTGGCCGATGAGGCCGCCACACTGGGCCCAGCCTGGGCCCTGGTGTTTGCCGGCGCCTTGTCAGGGGCCGCCGGCCAGCCGCCCGGCAGCAGCCAGGTGGACGCCGCACTGCAGCGCCTGGTGGAGGCGGTCAAGGCCGGCGATCTGGCGGGCCTGATCCCGTTTGACCGCCGGGGCGAGGCGGTGCAGCTGGGCTGACCGCGCTCAGCCCAGGTCGGCGCCCAGGCGCCGCAGCGCGGCGCGCAGCACCGCCAGTTCGTCTTCCAGATCGGCCACCAGCGCGGCCAGTTCGGGCACGGCGTCGAAATCACGCTCCAGACCCGCCAGGCGGCGCACCCGGCGCAGGTCGGCGGCGTTGAAGTGCCAGCCCTCAGGCCCACCGTCGGCACGGGCCGGCAGCAAGCCCAGGTCCAGGCGTTCCTGCAGCCAGGCCTGCTGCACTCCCGCCAGCTGGCACAGACGGTTCAGGTCCAGCCGCAAATCGTCGAGGCCGGCCTCGACCCACACCACTGACAAGCTCATCGCGTCTCCTCGCTGCGGTTGCGCTGGGCTTCGGCCGCTGCCGCCTTGCGGGCGTCGAACTCGGGCAGTTCGGCGGCCATCTGTTCGTACAGCTTCCTGGCCCTCGGGTCGAACGCGCTGGGCAGCAAGACCTGCAGCACCAGTTCCAGATCGCCCGGGGTGCGCGCGGGCAGGCCCTTGCCGCGCACCGTCATGCGCTGGCCGGCCTGGGCGCCGGCCGGCACCCGCACCTTCAGGCTGCTGCCGTCGGGCAGCAGCACCGGCACCACCGCGCCCAGCGCCGCCTCCCAGGGGGCCAGCGGCAGATCGGTGATCAGGTCGGCCGCGTCGACGCGGAAGCGCGGATGCGGCTTGAATTGCACCTCCAGCAGCAGATCGCCCGGCCCCTGCCCGCCCAGGCCCGGCCCGCCCTGTCCGGCCAGGCGGATCACCTGGCCGGCCTTGACGCCGGCCGGGATGCTGACGTCCAGCGCGCGCTCCACCAGACGCACCTGGCCCTGGGAATCGACCTGCGGCGCCTTGAGCGTGATGCGCCGCTGGGCACCGCGCCAGGCGTCCTCGATGTCGAGCAGGATCTTGGCGTGGTGGTCTTCACCCTGGGCAGCGAAGCCGGCCGACCCCGGGTGCGCGCCCCTGGCCTGGTGCCGCGCGCCCTGGCCCATGCGGCCAAACAACTCGGCAAAGAAATCGCTGTATTCGCCGCTGTCCATGCCCTCGCCGCCGCGGCCGGCGAATTCGAAGCCGGCGTCCCAACCGGGCGGCGGCGTGAAGCCCTCACCCGCCTGGTGGCCGGTACCGATGGCATCGTAGGCCGCACGCCGTTCGGGGTCGGACAGCACCGCATTGGCCTCATTGATCTCGCTCATGCGCGCGGCAGCGTCGGCCTCCTTGCTGACATCGGGGTGAAATTTGCGCGCCAGTTTGCGGTAGGCCTTCTTGATCGCAT
>JAYUQJ010000046.1:0-5483 GCA_043756825.1 Betaproteobacteria bacterium
CCGCTGGTGTAGGTGTCGGCTCCCACCGCCACGATCTGCTTGAACATCTCGCCAAGATGACCGGCAATGGTGATCTCTTCGACCGGGTGTTGGATGCGGCCGCCTTCCACCCAATAGCCTGCGGCGCCGCGCGAATAGTCGCCGGTGACGTAGTTGACGCCTTGCCCCATCAGCTCGGTGACGAACAGGCCGCGGCCCAGCTTGCGCAGCATCTCGTCCAGGTGATCACCGGGCCGGGTGAGGCGGCTGGTCAGCGTCAGGTTCTGCGAGCCACCGGCGTGGCCGGTGGTCTTCAGGCCCAGCTTGCGCGCCGAATAGGTCGACAGGAAATAGCCTTGCACCACACCGCCGTCCAGCACCCGCCGGGCCCGCGTGCGCACGCCTTCATCGTCGAAGGCCGCACTGCCCTTGCCCTTGCGGACGAAGGGGTCCTCGTCGATGTCGATGTGGCCAGCCATCACCGGCTGACCGATGGAATCGAGCAAAAAGGTGGCGCGCCGGTACAGCGCGCCACCGCTGGTGGCCTGCACATAGGCGCCCAGCATGCCGGCAGCCAGCGTGTTCTCGAACAGCACCGGCACCTCGCAAGTGGGCAGCTTGCGGCCTTTCAGGCGCGACAGCGCGCGCTCGGCGGCGTAGCGGCCCACGGCCTCGGGCGAGGCCAGGTCCATCGCATCGCGCATCGAGCTGTACCAGGCATCGCGCTGCATGCCGGCGCCCTTGCCGGCGATCGGCGCCACCGAGATCGAATGGCGTGAACTGGCATAGCCGCCGCGAAAACCCCGGCTGTTGCCGGCCCAGAAATGCGCCTGCTGGGCCGAGGTGCCACCGCCCTCGCTGTTGCTGATCTTGGGGCTGGTGGCAAAGGCGGCGTCCTCGCAGCGGCGGGCCAGGCTGGCAGCGGCATTGGCGTCCAGGGCCCAGGGATGGAACAGGTCCAGGTCCATGCCGGCCACATCGGCAGGCGCCATCTGGTCGGCCTCGGGCAGGCCGGCGGCCGGGTCGGCGGCCGTGAAGCGGGCAATGTCGAAGGCGGCGCGCACCGTTTGCTCCAGCGCCGCCCGTGAAAAATCGCTGGTGCTGGCATTGCCCCGGCGCTGACCGGCATAGACCGTGATGCCCACCGTCTTGTCGCGGTTGCGCTCGACGTTCTCCAGTTCGCCCTTGCGCACCGAGACCGACAGTCCGGCGCCCTCGCTCACCTCGGCCGCCGCGTCGGTGGCGCCCAGGGCCTTGGCGATGGCCAGCGTGTCGTCGATGATCTGCTGGAACTGCTCGCGGTTGTAGGCAAAACCCTGGGAGATGGTGGAACCGGACATGGCGTGGGCTGCTGGCGTGGGTGGAGGACAATGATAGCCACCCCCTTGCACCACCCGGCATCCCACTTCTACCCGCCTGCGGCACATGCGCCAATTCACTCCAGACCCCCCGGCCGACTACCAGCCCGAAAAGCCCAGCAAGACCCAACGCAAGCAGGAGGCCCACTCGCTGCAGGCCCTGGGCGAGGCGCTGGTGCAACTGCCCGCCAACCGGCTGCAGGCACTGAGCATGCCCGAGGCCCTGCGTGATGCGATCGAGCAATTCCACCGCACCCGCAGCTTCGAGGGCAAGCGCCGGCAGATGCAGTTCATCGGCAAGCAGATGCGCTTTGCCGACGAGGCGCCGCTGCGCGAGGCGGTGGATGCCTTCAAGCTCGGGTCGGCCAAGGACACCCTGCTGCTGCACGAGATCGAACGCTGGCGCGACGAACTGGTGGCCCATGACGATGCCGCGGGCCGCTGGGCCCAGACCTACCCCGACAGTGACTTGCAGCAATTGCGCAGCCTGCTGCGCGCGGCGCGCAAGGACGCCGCAGCGGCGCCCGAGCAGCGCAATGGCCGCGGCTACCGCGACCTGTTCCAGTTCATCAAGCCCTGGCTGAAGGCCGAGATCAACCCTGACAGCCGACCCGACGACGACACCCCAAGCCATGACGAGGCCGAAGATGCCTGACATCACCCCCACCTGCGACCCGGTACGCATCGGCCTGGTATCGGTGAGCGACCGCGCCTCGGCTGGCGTCTACGAAGACAAGGGCATCCCGGCGCTGCAGGACTGGCTGGCCCGCGCGCTGAAGAACCCCATCACCTGGGAGACCCGCCTGATCCCCGACGAGCAGGCCGGCATCAGCGCGGCGCTGCGCGAGCTGGTGGACGAGGTGAAGTGCGACCTGGTCCTGACCACCGGCGGCACCGGGCCGGCCAGGCGCGACGTCACGCCCGAGGCCACGCTGGCGGTGGCCGACAAGGCCATGCCGGGCTTTGGCGAACAGATGCGCCAGATCAGCCTGCGCTTCGTGCCCACTGCCATTCTCAGCCGCCAGGTGGCAGTGATCCGCGGCGATGCGCTGATCATCAACCTGCCGGGCCAACCCAAGTCGATTGCCGAAACCCTGCAGGGCCTGCCCGATGCCAGCCCGCCGGTGCACGGCATCTTTGCCGCCGTGCCCTATTGCATCGATCTGATCGGCGGGCCTTACCTGGAAACCGACGACGCGGTCTGCAAGGCGTTCCGGCCCAAGAGCGCCCTGCGCCCGGCCCGGGGCTGAACCCCGGCCTACTTGACCAGCCGGTTCAGCCCGGCCGCATCAAAGCACTCCGTGGTCTGCGCATCCTGTGGCACGCAGTCCTCGCCGGGCAGTTCTCGGGCACCGGCCGACAGCTTCTCGATGGCCTGCCACAGCAGCGCAATCTGGTGCTCATGGCTGCTGGCGTTATCGATGAGGCCGCGCATCGCCAGGGCCACCGGGTCGTCGCCATTGGACACGCCGTAGGCCGAGAAGCCCAGCTTGGCGGCCGCCTCCTCGCGCTGCACGTCTGCAGACTTCACGACGATGCGCGCCGGGATGCCCACCGCCGTGGCGCCGGCGGGCACGGGCTGCATCAACACCGCATTGGCGCCCACCCGGGCACCGTCGCCCACCGTGAAGCCGCCCAACACCTTGGCGCCGGCGCTGACGATCACCCCCTTGCCCAGCGTGGGATGGCGCTTGGTGCCCTTGCCCAGCGAAGTGCCGCCGAGCGTGACACCCTGGTAGATGGTGCAGTCGTCGCCGATCTCGGCGGTCTCGCCGA
Source organism: Betaproteobacteria bacterium (assembly GCA_043756825.1). Lineage (GTDB taxonomy): Bacteria > Pseudomonadota > Gammaproteobacteria > Burkholderiales > Burkholderiaceae_C > Pseudaquabacterium. The sequence continues at coordinate 3,114 of JAYUQJ010000046.1, forward strand.
TCACCACGCCCATGCCGTGATCGATGAAGACGCGCCGGCCCAGCGTGGCGCCGGGATGGATCTCGATGCCGGTAAGGAACCGACCCAGGTGCGACAGGAAGCGCCCGGCCCAGCGCCAACCGCGCTGCCAGGCGGCATGGGCCAGGCGGTGCCAGATCAGCGCATGCAGGCCGGGGTAGCAGGTGAGCACCTCCCAGGTGGAGCGCGCGGCGGGGTCGCGCTCGCGGATGCAGGCGATGTCTTCACGGAGGCGGCTGAACATGGCGGGCTCGGCGCAGCCGGGGCCGCGCGACGGAGAGGCAATTCGGCCGGGCAGTGTATGCGGGCCTAGGCGCGCTTGCCGACCGCTCGTGCAATGCCACGCAGGATGTGCAGTTCCTCGCGCGTCAGCCCGGCGCGGTTGGCCAGTTGCTGCAGGCGCGGCATCAGGCGCTTGGGCGCGGCGGGGTCGAGAAAGCCGATCTGCTCGAGCACCTGCTGCCAATGCTGCAGCGCGCCTGCCACTTCGGCGCCGTCGGCCAACACCGGTTCGGCGCTGCGCGCCTGCACCGGGTAGCCGCCCAGCGCCGTGCGCCAGTCGTAGGCGATCAGTTGCACCGCCTGGGCCAGGTTGAGCGAGCCATAGTCCGGGTGGGTAGGGATAGACAGGCAGGCATGGCAGCGCCAGACGTCCTGGTTGCGCATGCCGAAACGCTCGCTGCCGAAGACAAAGGCCACCCGCTGCCGACCTAGGGCCACCTCGGCGGCCAGGCCTGGCAGGTAGTCGCGCGGCGCGACCGTGGGCGGGCCGAAATCGCGCGGCGTCATCGCTGTGGCACAAGCCAGGGTGATGCCGTCCAGCGCCTCGGCCAGGCTGTCCACCACCCGGGCCCGCACCAGGATGTCCGCAGCACCGCTGGCCATGGCCACCGTCTCTTCGTGGCTCAGCACGTCGGCAAAACGCGGCCGCACCAGCACCAGGTCGGAGAAACCCATCACCTTCATCGCCCGCGCGGTGGCGCCCACATTGCCCCGGTGGCTGGTGTTCAACAGCACGAAACGGCTGCCGTCGGGGCTGGACAAGGGGGTGTTGGCGGCCACGTGCGGGTAAACTCCAGGGTTGCTCGGCAGGCATTGTCTGCCCGGCCCTGTTCTTTCTCTTCGCCAGCCCCCGATCCGTCATGCCGGTGCACCCACCAGCAAGGCCCAGCCAGGACGACCCATGTCGCAATCTCTGCACCCCATGCTCAATATCGCCATCAAGGCCGCGCGCGCAGCCGGGGCGATCATCAACCGGGGCTCGCAGGACCTCGACCTGCTGAAGGTCACCACCAAGGGGCCGAACGATTTCGTCAGCGAGGTCGACCGCGCGGCAGAAAACGCCATCATCGAGATCCTGCTCGATGCCTATCCGGGGCATGCCATCCTGGCCGAGGAATCGGGCCGCGAGCATGGCGCGCAGAACAGCGAGTTCTGCTGGATCATCGACCCGCTGGACGGCACCACCAACTTTCTGCATGGCTTCCCGGTGTACGCGGTGAGCATCGCGCTGGCCTTCCGCGGCAAGGTCGAGCAGGCGGTGGTCTACGACCCCAACCGCAACGACCTGTTCTATGCCTCGCGCGGGCGCGGCGCCTTCCTCAACGACAAGCGCCTGCGGGTGAGCAAGCGCACCCGGCTGGCCGACGGCCTGATCGGCACCGGCTTTCCCTTTCGCAAGGGCGACAACTTCCAGCGCTACCTGAAGATGTTCGAGACCGTCACCCAGGCCTGCGCCGGCCTGCGCCGCCCGGGCGCCGCCGCACTTGATCTCTGTTATGTCGCGGCGGGCTGGTACGACGGTTTCTTCGAGACCGGCCTGAACCCCTGGGACCTGGCGGCCGGCTCGCTGATCATCACCGAGGCCGGCGGGCTGGTGGGCAACTTCACCGGCGAGCCTGACTTTCTCTACCAGCGCGAGGTGGTGGCGGCCAACCCCAAGATCTACGGCCAACTGGTGACGCTGCTGGCGCCCTTCAGCAAGGCGATCCGGCAGGAGGACGGCGGCGACGCGGCGGCCGCTGCCCCGGCCAGCAGTGCCGGCAGCACCGGCAGCCCGTCGCCCTTGGGCGCGCTGAGCGTGGCCGTGGCCGCAGCGGCCGCACTGCCCGCCCCGGCCGATACCGCGCCGCCCACTGAGCCGGCAACGCCGGCCGCCCCGACCGAGCGTGAACGCAAGCCGGTTCGCATCAAGAAGCTCGACCTGCCGCCAGAAGCCGCTGCTGCTGCGGCCGGCCGCCACGACGACCGACGCCCCGCGCGCGCCGCTGACCGCCCGCAGGCGCGTGCCGACCAGCGCCCGGACCCGCGGGCAGACAAGCGTGGCGATTTCCGCGGCCCCAGCTTCGGCCA
>JAYUQJ010000047.1:0-5472 GCA_043756825.1 Betaproteobacteria bacterium
GCGGTGCGCGGCAAGTACTGAATATTCAATCACGTGACGAACAATTTCGCTGCGTGGCAGCTCGCTGGCATCCACCTGCCGCCACTGAGCCAACAGCTCGCGCGCCGTGTCTTCATCACCATCGTCCAGCGCGTCGCGTATGTCGGTGAAGTAATGGCTGAACTGGCGAAAGCCCAGCGTGATGTACAAAACAGCCACACTCCAGAGGAAAGCCAGCAGCGGGTTGACATACCACAGCCCCCAATGGATGAGTAACGTGGCGATGCTGGGCAGGAATGCCGCTACAGACCAGGCTATCCAGCCGTGCTGCGGCTTGCCAGCGTCCAGGTTGCGGCTGGTCCAGCGCGCCCATGACCTGAAAGTCGCATGAATCCAGTTGCCCCGCGCCAAGGGTCGGGCTTGCTCAATCAGCAGGGCAAACAGTACGGCAAAAAAGCTCATGCTCAATGATAACGGTCAAGCGGATAAAAACCGATACAGATTGCGCAACATCCCAGCCGTCGCGCCCCAGATGAAACGCTCCGGCGACTGGCCGTTGTCTTGCAACACCGAACTGTCTGAATATGGCATGGACAACCATTCGCGCATCACACCGTCAAACTCAACCGCGTGGCGGCGGTGATTGGCAGGGTTCATCAAATAGGCCAGTGGTACTTCAAACACATCGGCCACTTCGCCTGGGTTCGGTTGCAACACAAAGCCGGGCGTGACCAGTGCCACCACGGGCGTGATGATGTAGGCCGTTCCCGTGACGTAAATCGGCAACGTGCCCAACACCTCAACATGGGTGCGCGGCAAACCGATTTCCTCTGTAGCCTCGCGCAGAGCGGTGTCAGCCGCATCCACATCGGTGTCATCGGTGCGGCCGCCTGGCAAAGCGACCTGACCCGAATGGGTCGACAGGTTGGTCGTGCGCAAGGTTAGCAGCAGCATGAGTTCATCACGCATGACCAGCGGCATCAGCACGGCAGCAGCAGCGGGCTCACGGTTTTCAAACTTTTTCTCGACACTGTGCTCGGGCGTCCAGATTGGCGGGCTGGCAAAGCGCTGCCTTAATGCATTGGGCGTGAGGCGATCAAGTGCGACACCTTCGAGGTGGTCGTCGATGCCCTGCACAGGAATCGAGCGCGGGTCAAACTTGGGTAAGGGCTTGCTGAATTGCATCATTTTTCGCATAAAAAAAGCCACTCCAGAGAGTGGCTTTATTCGTGGCCTTTTTAAAACGCAAGAAGCAATTAAGCTGCCTTGGCGCCCAGTTTTTCCTTGATACGCGCTGACTTGCCGCTGCGGCTGCGCAGATAGTACAACTTGGCGCGGCGCACATCACCACGGCGCTTGACTTCGATCTTGGCGATCAGTGGGCTGTAAACCTGGAAAGTACGCTCGACGCCTTCGCCGTTGGAGATTTTGCGAACGATGAAGCTCGAGTTGAGGCCGCGATTGCGCTTGGCAATCACGACGCCTTCAAATGCCTGCATCCGCTTGCGCGTGCCTTCGACCACATTGACACTGACGATCACCGTGTCGCCGGGGGCGAACGACGGGATGGTCTTGTTCAGGCGAGCAATCTCTTCTTGCTCCAAGGTGCGGATCAGGTCCGTTTTCACGGCCGGTTTGACGTCCATCAGGTTTCTCCTGGGTCGATCATGGCGGCGCTCAGACATTGGCCCGGCAGAGGATCGAAAAGCCCTCGATTATAGCTTGCGGGCTGGCAGCAGCGCGCGCAGCACTTTTTCGTCGACCGCAGACAGGCGACCGGCGGCGCGTGCGGCGGCGATCAGGTCAGGCCGGCGCTGCGCCGTCAGTTGCAGGGATTGATCGCGGCGCCAGCGCTGAATCTGGGCATGGTGGCCCCCGAGCAGCACCGCCGGCACCGGCTGCGGGCCAGCTGCGGTGTGCAGCACCTCGGGCCGGCTGTAGTGCGGGCAATCGAGCAGGCCGTCGTCCGAAAAGCTGTCCTGCTGGTGCGAGGCCTCGGTCAAAACGCCCGGCTGCAGGCGCGCCACCGCGTCCAGCAGGACCAGCGCTGGCAGCTCGCCGCCCGACAGGACGAAGTCGCCCAGCGAGATCTCCAGCGTCACCTCGGCATCCAGCAGGCGCTGGTCAATGCCCTCGTAACGGCCGCAAAGCACGATCGCGCCGCCGGTCGCAGCGTCGCCCAGCTGCCTGACCAGGGCCTGCGACAGCGGCCGACCGGTGGGTGTGAAATGCACCACCGGCACGGCCACTGCCAGTGTCAGCGCCGCACGCTGCGCGCGCACCGCCGCCAGCGCGCGCGCCAGGGGCTCGGCCAACATCACCATCCCCGGCCCGCCCCCGTAAGGACGGTCATCGACACGGCGGTAGTTGTTCTCGGCAAAGTCGCGCAGTGGCCACAGGTGCAGGTCCACCAAGCCGGCTTCGAAGGCGCGGCGGGTGATGCCTTGCGTCAGGTGCGGGCCAAACAGCTCGGGAAACAGCGTGATGACGTCAAAGCGCATCGACTGGGAAATCAGAAATCCAGGCCCCAGTCGACCACGATGCGCCGGTCGGGCAGGCTGACATCGTCGACATAAGCCGCCACGAAGGGGATCAGGCGCTCGGCCGCCTCGCCCGTGGCCGCCGCGTCCGCCTCGGCCCGGCGCATGCGCAGCACGCTGTGCGCACCGGTGTCGATCAGGTCGGTCACCACGCCCAGCGCCTGGCCCTGGCGATTGACCACCGCCAGGCCGATCAGATCGACCCAGTAGTACTCACCCGCCTCAGCGGCAGGGAAATTGGCCCGCGCGACGAAGATGCGGGCGCCCTGCAAGGCCTCGGCGGCGTTGCGGTCGGGCAATTCGCGGGCGGTGGCGACCACGCTCTCACCCTGCACCTTGCTGCCACTGATGTGCAGCAGCGCCGGCATGCCCGGCCCGGTGCGCGGACCCGGCTTGGCCTCGGGCGGCCGCAAAAACCAGATCGGCGACGCAAACAGCGCCGCCGGGTCGCGCGAGAAGGGCCGCACCCGGATACCGCCCTTGATGCCCCAGGCGCCCAGCACCAGACCGACCTCGATGGCGTCATCGGGAAAGGCGGCGGGCGCGCCCTCGACCGGCTGGGCCTGCATCATGTCGGCCGGCGCTGCCGGGGTCCTGCAGGCAACCGCAGGATCAGGCTGCGGCAGCGGCTGCCGGGGCCACCTGGGCCTTGGCGGCATCGCCGACCAGGCGCTTGACGGTGGGCGACAACTGGGCGCCCACGCCTTGCCAGTAGCTCACCCGGTCAAGGGCTACGCGCAGTGGCTGCTCGCCGCCAGCGGCCATCGGGTTGTAGAAACCCAGGCGCTCGAGGTAGCGGCCATCGCGGCGTTCGCGCGAATCAGCGACAACGATGTTGTAGAACGGGCGCTTCTTGGCGCCGCCACGAGCAAGTCGAATGACGACCATGTTGAATATCCAGGTAATCGTTGGCGACAGGCCAGCCAAGGAGACACTCGAGGCCGATCCATCAGGTTCCCTGCGGCCGCTGCCGGGCAAACTGCCCTGCCGGCCACCGCAGACATGTCTTCGCGCCTTGGTTCGCGCTGGCGGACCGCTGCGTTGGCGGCGGATGCCGGGCGCGAGGGTCCGAAGTGCGGCTTCGGGTGCGATCTTGCGACGTGGCGGCCCTTGCGGTGCTGCGCACGCTGTTTCTTCCCGGCCTCGTAGATACGCGGGTGTTGCCAACCGCCGCTGCCGGAAACCCATCATTATAAACTGACACCCACACTTGTGGCGGGTTTGCTCAAGACAAGACATCGGGTGCCGGCAAGAACCCCAGGCCGGCGCGGTGCCGGGCCTGCGGATCGGCCAACACTTGTGTCAGGCTCGCGCTTTGCCGGCCCTGCCCACGGTCCCTTCTCAATCTGCCCCAGGCCCCGATGCCCCCCGCCATGCCCGCCCCCGCAATTCTGATCCGACCCAGCCGCCCGGATGACCTGCCGGTGATCACCGCCATCTATGCCCATGCCGTGCTGCACGGCACCGGCACCTTCGAACTCGATCCGCCCGACCACGCTGAAATGGCGCGCCGCCGCGACGACGTCCTGGGCAAGGGCCTGCCCTGGCTGGTGGCCGAGGCCCAGGGCCAGGTGCTGGGTTATGCCTATGCCAACCACTTCCGGCCCCGCCCAGCCTACCGGTTTTGCCTGGAAGACTCGATCTACCTGGCGGCCGACGCCCGCGGGCGTGGGGTAGGCAAGGTCTTGTTGACCGAGTTGATCGGCCGCTGCGAGGCCGCCGGCGCGCGCCAGATGCTGGCGGTGATCGGCGACGCGGCCAACACGGCGTCGATCGGCGTGCACGCGGCCCTGGGCTTTGCACACACCGGCGTGCTCAAGGCCTCTGGCTGGAAGTTCGACCGCTGGCTCGACGTGGTGCTGATGCAGCGGGCGCTGGGCCCGGGCGATGCCCGGCCGGCGCCGCGTGACAGCGCCCCGCGATGAACCGCACCGACACTGGGCGATCCAAGGCCAGCGCCACCTGGCTGGCCTTGACGCTGGGCAGCCTGGGCGCCCACCGCTTCTACCTGTACGGCTGGCGCGACCTGGGCGCCTGGCTGCATCCGCCGCCCACCCTGCTGGGCCTGGCCGGCGCGGTGCGCATGCACAACCTGGGCCAGGATGACCGGCTGGCCTGGCTGCTGATCCCGCTGCTCGGCCTGATGCTGTCGATCGGCATGCTGGCCGCCATCGTGCAGGGCCTGACGTCCGACGAACGTTGGGCCCTGCGCCACCACCCGCAGGCGACGGTGCAGGCCACCGGCTGGACGCCGGTGCTGGGCGCGGTGCTGGCCTTGCTGATCGGCGGCGCGGTGCTGACGGGCACGCTGGCCTTCGGTGGCCAGATGTATTTCGAGTACCAGGCCCAGCGCGCCGACCCCGGCCGCTGAGCCGCTAGTGCAGTGGTCGATGCTGTGAGCGACTGAAGAAAACCGATGGATCTGCCCCTGTGCTTAGGCGCAAACCGCAGCCACCGTGATCTGGCCGAGGTGCTGCTGCTCGACAGCGCCCACCTGCAGGAAGAGGACGCACGCCGCGCCCATCGGGGCGGCTGGTCGCGCGACCCGCAGACCGTGGCCGCCGCACTGGGCCGCAGCGTGCGCGAGACCGCCGCGCGCGGCGGCCCGCAGCGCCACGCCAGACCTTGGTGGTGCAAGGCGAACCCGACGCCGCCGACAGCCTGCGCCGCCGTCTTCAGGATGAACTGGGCTGGGCGGCGCGGGTGCCGCAGCACGGGCAACGCGTCGAGGTTTGAGTCGACTTCCCAGGGCCGGCCCGCCTGGGCCGGGTGCTTCGCCCAGGACCGTGACTTTTCTCGCCGGGTCGACGGCAGGCCGGCCGGCCCTGGCTTTGCGCCGCCCAAGCCGCCCTACCAGGAGCCTGTCGGACTTGGGGAACGTCGGCTGCAGTTTGGCCGCAGCGGTCCATTTTTGGCTTCGCCGCTCTCCGAGAACGCCGGCTTTTTGCCCCAT
>JAYUQJ010000048.1:0-15978 GCA_043756825.1 Betaproteobacteria bacterium
TCGCTGATGTAACCGCGCTTGACCTTGCGGGTGCGGGTCATTTCGCCGTCGTCGGCGTCCAGTTCCTTGTGCAGGATCAGGAAGCGGGTGACCTGGCTGCCTGCCAGCAAGGCGTCCTGGCTCAGGTCGGCGTTGACCTTCTCGACGCACTCGCGGATCAGCTCGTAGACCTCGGGCTTCTGCGCGATGTCGGCATAGCCGGCATAGCCCAGGTTGCGCTTTTCGGCCCAGTTGCCCACCGCCTCGAGGTCGATGTTGACGAAGGCGCAGACCCGGTCGCGCTGGTCGCCAAAGGCCACCGCCTCCTTGACATAGGGAAAGAACTTGAGCTTGTTCTCGACATACTTGGGCGCGAACATCGCGCCGTCGTTGGGCCCGCCGCTGATGCGGCCCACGTCCTTGTAGCGGTCGATGATCTTCAAGTGGCCATGACCGTCGATGAAGCCGGCATCGCCGGTGTGGTACCAGCCGTCGGCCGTCAGCACCTCGGCCGTGGCGGCCGGGTTCTTGTAGTACCCCTTGAGCAGGCCCGGGCTCTTGACCAGGATCTCGCCGGTGTCGGCCAGCTTGATCTCCACCCCGGCGAGGGGCACGCCCACGGTGTCGGACCGGGCCTCGTGGTCGGGCTGCAGGCAGACGAACACGGCAGTCTCGGTGCTGCCGTAGAGCTGCTTCAGGTTGATGCCGATCGAGCGGTAGAAACTGAACAGGTCGGGTCCGATGGCCTCGCCGGCGGTGTAGGCCACGCGCACCCGGCTCAAGCCCAGGCTGTTGCGCAGCGGGCCATAAATGGCCCAGTCACCCAAGGTCCACTTGAGCTTGTCGATCATCGACACCGGCTTGCCGTCCAGCAGCGCCGGGCCGACCCGCCGCGCCACCGCCATGCAGGCGTGAAAAAGCTTGCGCTTCAACGCCGAAGCGTCTTCCATGCGGATCATCACCGTGGTGAGCAGGCCCTCGAAGATGCGCGGCGGCGCGAAGTAGTAGGTCGGGCCCACTTCCTTCAGGTCGATGGTGACGGTGGCGGCCGACTCGGGGCAGTTGACGATGTAGCCGCAGGCCAGCCACTGCGCATAGCTGAAGATGTTCTGGCCGATCCACGCCGGCGGCATGTAGGCCAGCACTTCCTCGCGCGCGCTCAGGTGGTCGAAATCGGCGCCGGCCTTGGCCCGGTCGAGCAGGCTGAAATGGGTGTGCACCACGCCCTTGGGGTTGCCGGTGGTGCCCGAGGTAAAGAACATCGCCGCCACATCGTGGGCATCGGCCCGGGCCACCTGGGCCTCGAAGAAGCCCGCGTCGCGCTGGGCGCGTGCGGCGCCCGACTCGATCAATGCGTCCAGCGAGGCCAGCCCCGGCTCGTCGTACTTGCGCAATCCGCGCGGGTCGTCGAACCAGATCCGGCCCAGGCCCGGGCATTGCGGGCGGATCTCCAGCAGCTTGTCGACCTGCTCCTGGTTCTCGACGATCGCAAAACCCACCTCGGCGTTGTTGATCGGGAACACGAACTCGGTGCTGGCCGCATCCTGGTACAGCGGGATCGGCACCGCGCCCAGCGCCTGCACCGCCAGCATGCTGGCATACAGGCGCGGCCGGTTGTCGCCCACCACCACCACATGATCGTCGCGCTTCAGGCCCGCCTCGGCCAGGCCACAGGCCATCTGCCGCACCAGCAGGGCCAGCTGGGCCCAGGTGGTGGTCTGCCAGATGCCATACGACTTCTCGCGCAGCGCAGCGGCGTCGGGCCGGGCCTGGGCATGGTCGAGCATCAAGCGGGGGAACGTGGTCTGCACCGGCAACTCCTTGCGCGCTCTCGGCCCTGGGCAGGGCAGAACAGGTCAGCGATTAGGGAAGAATGTTAGGGATATGTTTGACGTCAAGTTGTCGGTTGAACGACATTCCTAGGGTCAACCCTCAGCAGACTTTCCCGTAGCCTGGAGACAAGCCTTGCCCCCAGCCCCCCCCAGCCTGCGCCAGCGCGCACGCCCGCCCAGCGCCGCAGAGCTGGCCAACATCCCCTGGCTGGGCGTGCTGTCGGACGATCACCGGGTGCAAGCCACGGCCGCCCTGCAAGTCAGCAGCGCCGAGCCGGGCGACCGGGTGTGCCGCACCGGCGCGCCCAGCAACTACTGGTTCGGCGTGATCGACGGCCTGCTGAAGATGAGCAATGTCAGCCTGGCCGGCCACCAGATCACCTACACCGGCATCCCGCCAGGCGCCTGGTTCGGCGAGGGCACGCTGCTCAAGCGCGAGGTCTACCGCTACAACATCGAGGCGCTGCGCAACAGCACGGTGGCGGGCCTGCCGATCGAGGTGTTCTGGCGGCTGCTGGACCACAGCATCCCCTTCAACCGCTTTGTGATGACCCAGCTCAATGAGCGGCTGGGGCAGTTCATCGCTGCACGCGAGATCGACCGCAACAACCAGCCCGACGCCCGGGTGGCGCGCAGCCTGGCCGCGCTGTTCCACCCGGTGCTCTACCCCGGCGTGGGCCAGGTGCTGCGCATCACCCAGCAGGAGCTGGCCTGGCTGGTGGGCCTGTCGCGCCAGCGCGTCAACGAGGCCCTCAACGCGCTGCAGGCCGCAGCGCTGATCCGGGTCGAGTATGGCGGAGTGCGGGTGCTCGATCTGGCCGCACTGCGCAGCTACCAGGTGGTGTGAGCGTGCGCCGCCGCTGGGCCTTCAGCGGCTGCGCGGCCGCCGCAGCAGCCCGGCCAGACCGGCCACGCCGGCCAGCAGCAGGGCCGCGCTGGCGGGTTCCGGCACCGCGCTGACCTGCAGGTCGCTGATGCGCAGCATGGACACGCCGGTCACGTCCTGGGTGTCGATCACGCCAAAGGCGATGGTCACCAGGCCGGCGGGGCCGAGCGGCTGGCTGAAGACTTGCGACGCAGCGCCGGGCTGACTGCGGGTGGCCAGTGTCACGACCTGTCCGTTGAGGACCACGAAGGCATGGTCCGCGAAGGTGGTCTCAAGGCTGCTGAATGACCACTGGAAGCGCAGCAACTGGCCGGCAGCCACGCCGAAGCTCTGCGCCGCCAGCGAGCCCTCGGTGCCGTAGTCGTCCGGCGCCAGGTCGAGTGAATAGGGCGCCAGGCCGGCGGCAGACTCCACCGCGCTGATGTCGACCGCCGAGACAGCGGAGAGGTTGCCGGGCTCATCGCTCACGCCGTCCACATAGGCGGTACTCAGCCAGAGCGAGCCGGCCTGCGTGGCCAGATCGCCCACGCTGGTCCAGCCAGCCAGCGTGCCGGTGCCGACCTGGGCCTGTGAGGACAGCGCCGCCAGGGCCAGGCCCAGAGGCAGTAGAAACTTGCTGCGGGAAGGGTTCATGTCACGGCTTTCAAAGTCTGGGTCGCCGACGCTCAGCGCACGATCAGGTCACGGGTGGCCGACAGGCTGGCCGGGCTGACCCCGGTCAGCGTCAGCAAGGGGCGGAACACCGCGCCGCCGCCGCCGCCATCGGCATCGATCTGCACGCTGGTGCCACCGGCCACTGCGACGAATCGCACCCAGCCGTCAGCCACCGGGTTGCTGTCGGCATACCCCAGGCCGGACAGCAGCAGGCGAAGGTCCACGAAATCCTTGCCCGGCACGAAATCGGTGAGGATGTCGCCGGCATCGCGCATCGAGGTGTAGACGAACAGGTTGGTGCCGGCGCCGCCGGTCAGGGTATCCGCGCCCACGCCGCCGATGAGGATGTCGTCGCCCGGCGTGCCGGTGATCTGGTCGCGGCCGGCCGTGCCAGTGAAGGTCTTGTACAGGTGCAGGCCGATGACGGCCGGGTCGTGGTCGCTGGCGCGGAAGGGCAGCATGCCGTCGTAAGGGTCGGGTGCGCAGGTCGTGCAGGCAGGCTGCTTGAACTCGCGGTTGTAGTCCTGGGCCGACGATTCGTCGGCATCGATGTGCCAATACCGGGCCCCGGCCACGCGGGACGACAGGCTGGCGCTGCTGATGCCATGGTCAAGCCGGCCGGCCGTGCCGTCGAACACATAGGAATAGGCCAGGGTGTTGAAGCGGCCCATCTGGTCGACGAAGCCGTTGCTGGTCAGGTCGTGGATCGGGTCCTCCTGGCCATAGGCGTTGAGGTCACCGATCAGCAGCACGTCGGGGCTGCCGCTGGTGCCCTGCAACTGCGGCACGAAGACCGTGCGCAGCCGCTGCGCCTGTTGCAGCCGGGTGGCGTTCCAGCAACCCTGGCCGTCGCCGTTGTCTCTGTCAGCACCGCTGGCCGGGCAGCTGCCCTTGCTCTTGAGGTGATTGACCACCAGCGTGAAGCGCTCGCCATTGGCCGCAGCAAAGGTCTGGGCCAGCGGCGGCCGGTTGTTGACCGCGTCGGTGTCGCTGGCCGACCCGCCCACCCGCGCCAGGCGGGCGGGCTTGTAGATCATCGCCACCTTGATCGCGTCGGTGCCGGTGCTGCCAGCCGCAGCCGGATCGGGTACCACCGCATAGGTGCCGGCCCCCACCTGGGCATTCAATGCGTCCACCAGGTTCTGCGCCGCCGTGATGCCGTTGTTCTGGATTTCCATCAAACCCACCACATCGGCATTCAGCCCGGCCAGGGCCTTGACGATCTTGTCGCGCTGGCGCAGAAACTCGTCCAGGCTGTTGGCGCCCCGGCAGAAGGCGGCGCTGGCATCGCTGCCCAGGCTGCACACCTGCCCGGTCGCACCGTCGGCGGTGCCGCCGGTGGTGAAGGTGGTGAAAAAATTCAGCACGTTCATGCTGGCCACCCGCAGATTGCCGCCCACCGCTGGCGCGCTGGCCGGGCGCGGATTGCTGGCGGCAAAGACCACCCCAGCGGTCGGGTGGATGCGGTACAGCCCCAGCCCTGCGGCGGCGCTGGTGGCCAGGCCGAAGTCGATCACCCCGGTGACCGGGCCCAGCGTGTCACCGGCGCGCGGCAGGCCGTCGGCGCCGGCATAGGGCGTGGGGTTGGGGTTCTGCTGCGCGCTCCCGTCGTCCAGCAGCAGCCGGCTGCGGGCCTGCAGCGCAGCCAGGTCCAGCGCCTGTGCGCTGCCCGGGCGGTGGCGGTTGGTGGGCGTCTCGTGGCGCCCGCCGGCACCCACCGTGACCTGCCCAAAGCGGGCCAGGAAAAAATTCTGCTGCACGGTCAAGGTCTGGTTGATCTGCACCAGCATGCCCTCGTAGCGCTCGAAACTGTCGCCCGCCGCCAGCGGCAGGCTCAGCGCCGTCGGGGCGATGGTCTGGCCGGTGCCTTGCAGTTCGACCAGCGAAACAGCGGTCAGCTCGGTCAAGGGTGTGGCCGCAGTGCCGGCGCCGGACGCGAACTCGGTCACCCTGCCGGTGACCCGCACCAGGTTGCCGGGCTGCGCGGCGCTGAAGCCGGCCGGATCGGCAAGCACGAAGATGCCGTCGGACGTGGCCCCGTTGCCGTCACCCACCAGGTCCTGGATGAAGAAGCCGCCCTGGGCCAGCTTGGTCACCACCCCGGTGGTGCGCACCCACTGGCCTGCCACCGGGCTGGTGGCGCCGCTGCCCTGGAGGGTGTAGATCGCCAGGTCGGTGGGGGTGGCGCCGCCACCGCCGCTGCCGGCGCAGACCACTGCCGCAGTGGCCGCATTGCGCGGCAGCGGCGCGCCAAGGTCGAAGTCGGCACTGTTGTTCTGGGTGTCGGTACAACCGGCGGCCTTGCGCAGCGCGGCGGTGGTGTTGCTCAACACGGGCGTGGGGCTGCCCTCGCCAGATGTTGCCGTGGGCCCGTAGCCGATGGCGTCGGCCACCGAGGTGGTGGACGGCGTGGCACCGCTCAGGGCGGTCGCGTTGCGGACCAGGGCCACCTTGCCGGCGCTGCCGGACATCGCCATCGTGCCAATCACGTCCGGCGTGGGCAGGGCCGTGGTGCCGCCCGTGCCGGCGGCTTGCTGGACCAGGAAGTAGCGCCCCGCCGGCAGGACGGTGTTGGCCGGGATCGCGGTCACCTGCCAGGTGCCACCCATGGCCGAGGCGTACTGCACGGACCAGCCCCCGATGTTTTCGGCGCTGCTGCGGGTGTTGAGCAATTCAATGAAGTCGTTGCGCCAGGTGGCGCCGGAATTGCCGCCCCCGCCATAGACCTGGCTGATGACCACGGCCGCCTGCGCCGGCAGCGTGAGCCCCCACAAGACCAGGGGCAGGGCGAGCGACCGCCAGCGGCGGCCGATGCATTGCAGGTAAGCGCTTGGAAGCATGGGGTACCTTGGGCTGGAAAGAAGACGGTGCTGCGAAACGGCAGGGCAAGACGGCAGCGTGGAAGGCACGCCTGACGCACATCCTCAACCTTAGGGACACTGCATGAAACGTGCGTGACATTTGCCGCCGAGCCGGGCCGCACCCCCCCCACCCCCCCCCCGCAATCAGGGGGCGGATAATGCCTGATCAGCGCGGTCCGGCCGGCCCCTGGTTGGCCACCCCATGCGCCACATGCCCCGACGGCACATGGCGGGCGGCACTCTCGATATGGCGCGGATGGTCGTCAAAGAAGAAGTCGGGCTCGAACTCGCGCAGGAACTCGCCTTTGGGCAGGCCGCCCAGGAACATCGCCTGGTCGACCTCGATGCGCCAATCCATCAGGGTACGGATCGCACGCTCGTGGGCCGGCGCGCTGCGCGCGGTCACCAAGGCGGTGCGCACCCGCATGCCCGACGCCACACCCGCCTGCTGCAACCGCTGCAGGGCCAACAGCAGGGGCTTGAACGGCCCGGCGCCCAAGGGCGTGGCGGCCTGGGCCGACTCGTGGGTCTGGAAGGCGAGCAGGCCCTCGCGTTGGTAGACCTGCTCGGATTCGTCCGAGAACAGCACCGCATCGCCGTCGAAGGCAATGCGCAATTCGCCGGGGTGCGCGGCCGACGCCTGCGGCGCCAAGGGCGACACCCGCGCTGCCGGCACACCGGCGGCCAAGGCTGCGCGCACGTCGGCCTCATTGGCCGACAGGAAGAGCTGGGCCTGCAACGGCCGCAGGTAGCGCCAGGGCGCCTCGCCCCGGGTGAATACACCGCGCCCGACCGCCAGGCCGTAGTGCTGGCAGCTGCGAAACACCCGCAGGCCCGACACCGGATCGTTGCGTGAAACGATCACCACCTCGACCCGGGGCTCGGCTTGGCCCTGGTTGAAGGCCAGCAACTTGCGGGCCAGCGAGAAGGCCACACCGGGCCGGGCCGGCACCTCCAGGCGCTGCAGTTGCAGCTGCATATAGGCATGGTCGTCGTGGGCCTCGAAGACCTGGTTCTCGGCCTCGAAGTCAAACAGTGCGCGCGATGACAGTGCAACCACCAGTGGGCTGCCGGCACGCCCGTCGCCGGGAGCCGGCCCGGGCCCTGGCAGATCGGCGGCGAGGCTGTCTTGCATCCGGTCCATGATACGGGTGGCGCGTGCGCCAAGGGGCTCAAGGCCGGCGCGCCGGGGTCGATAAACCGTGGACCGACCCACCGGACGAGCCGGGCCCGCCACCCTCCTGCACCCGCATGCCGACCCGACTCCTGGCCCGACTTTGCACCCCGCTATGGGCGCTGACGCGCGTCTGGCTAGGTCTGGCGCTGTGCCTGGCCATGCCCGCCCTGGCCCTGCCGGCACGGCAGCTGGACGACACGCAGCCCAGCCTCAGCGCCTGGCCGTCGATCACCCATCTGGCCGAAGGCGCTGCTGGCCTGGGCTTGGCCGAGGTGATGCGGCGGCGGGTCGACTTCGTGCCGCCCACCGGCCCGACCGCCAACCTGGGCGTGCGGCGCGAGGCGGTGTGGCTGCTGTTGCCGCTGCAGCTGGGCCGGGGCGATGACCGCAGGGTGCTGGACATCGATTTCCCGCTGCTCAAGCAGGTGGATCTGCATCTGGTGCAACACGGCCGCGTGCTGAGCAGCACCCGCCTGGGCAATGGCATGCCCTTCAACCAGCGCCCGCTGCCCACCCGGGCGCATGCCGTGGCGCTGGAGCTGCAGCCTGGCCAGGCCAGGCCTGTGAGCTATACCTGCGTGTCAGCACCGACAGCGTGATGCTGCTGCCGATCAGTCTGTCCAAGGCCGCGGTGTTCTATGCCGGGAGAGCCGCGAGCTGCTGCTGCAAGGGCTGGTGGCGGGTCTGGGACTGGCGCTGCTGACCTACAGCCTGATGAACTGGCTGAGCCTGCGCGATCCGATGTTCCTGTACTAAGCCTTGATGCTGGCGAGCACCGGATCGCTGTTCATCGCCTACCACGGCCTGGCCCACCAGTAGGTCTGGAGCGAGCTCGACGGCCTGGCCGCCAAGCTGGCGCCTCTGTCGACGCTGGTGGCCATCGCCAGCGGCAGCCGGTTTGCCGCGCTGGTACTGGGGACGCGCCAACACCGGCCCGGCGTCTGGCGCAGCCTGCAGGGACCGACGCTGCTGACCGCGGGGTATTTGTCGCGTCGGCGGCTGGCTGGACTACCGCAGCACCCAGCTGATGGCGGCCCTGCTGGGCCCGCTGCCCTTGCTGGTGGCTCTGCCCCTGGTCAGCGCCCAGGCACAAGCGCGCAGACGCCGCGATGTACACCGGCAAGCAGGCCGGCGGCCACTGCATGCACCGGGGCGGTGCATCGATGGCGCTGTCCGGAGTCTGAGGGGCGTTGACCAAATGAATGGCACCCGCTTCAGTTCATGAAGCCCAGCGGCCCGCGCTTGCCGGCCTGGCCGGGTGCGGGCAGGTCGGCCGGCTCGATGCGGTCACGGCTGTCCAGCCGGGCATTGCCGAAGGCGGTCATCCAGGCCCGGCGCATCTCGCGCGGCGCCAGGTCGGCCAGCTTGTCCAGCACCGCGTCGGCGGGCTCGGGCTCGAAGCGGCGGCCCCAGTCATGCTGGCTGCGGATGCCGGCATACAGGCGCAGCGCGATGGCCCGGGCCGCGTCGCGGTCGGGTATCTGCACCTGGTAGACGTTGACCCGGTTCAGGATGGGCGCGGGGATGCCGCGGTCGTCGTTGGCGGTGGCCACCCAGATCAGCTGGCTGGCGTCCACCGCCACCTCGGCGAACTCGTCGACGAACTGCTGCGCGGTGTCGTGTTCCAGCAGGCTGTAGAGCGCGCCCAGCGGGTCGTAGGCATGCTCGCCGCGGGCCTTGTCGATCTCGTCGACCACCATCACCGGGTTGGCATATTGGCCATCCACCAGGGTCTCGAAGACCTTGCCCGGGCGCGCGCCCTTCCACTGGCTGGACGCACCCGACAGCACCCAGCCGGCAGTCAGCGAGCTCATCGAGATGAAGCCCATGCCGGTGCCCAGCAACTGGGCCAGCTCGCGCGCAAAGTGGGTCTTGCCCACGCCGGGCGGGCCCAGCAGCAGCATCGGCGTGATCTCCAGCGCGTCGCGACTGTCGTGGCACAGGGCCAGCTGGCGCCTCACGTCGTCGAGCACTTCGTGGAAGTTGGGCATCTCGTCATACAGGTGGGCCATCGCCGGCAGGCCGCTGGGTTTGACCTGGAAGCGCTCGGGGCCCTTCTCCAGCATACGCTCATAGGTGCTGCGCAGGTTTTCGTGTTCCTTGGGCGGCAGCTTGGTCAGGCAGCGCTCGACTTCATCGCAGCAGTAGACACTGCGCATCTGGGCCACCGCGAAAGGGCTGCGCGAGGCCAGCGGCACCAGGTCATTCGAGGAATGGGGCATGCATCGGCTCCAGAATCCAACAAGGCCATTGAAGCAAGCCGGCGCCGGATCGGTCTGTCGATCAACGCCAGGGATGGCCCCTTTTCCAGGCGTCGCCGATCGGCCCCGAAGCCAACACCGCCAGGTCAAATACTAGCAAGGCCCAGGCCATCGCGGCGGCCCCTGCCCAGGGGGGTGCGCCAGGGCCGGACGGCAGCCCCGGCCCACCGCCGTGCCGGCCGCAGGCGCCTTACTTGACCCAGGTGTTGAGCTGGATGATGGGCAGCAGCACCGCCAGCACGATCAGCATCACGACCATGCCCATCACCACGATCAGGATCGGCTCGAGCAGCGTGGCCAGCGCGATCGCACGGCGCTGCACCTCGCCGCTGAGCTGCTTGGCGGCGCGGTCCAGCATCTGCGGCAACTGGCCGGTCTGCTCGCCCAGCCGGGCAAACATCGCCAGCAGGCCGGGAAAGCGCTTCTTGGCCGCCAGCGCGGCGGCCAGCGGCGCGCCTTCGCGCACCTGCACCAGGGCCGCCAGCGCGTCGGCGCGCAGGGCGCGGTTGCCCAGGGTCTCGGCGGCCGCCTGCAAGGCCTTGAGGATGGGCACGCCAGCGTTGGCCAGCATTGCCAGGGTGCCGGCAAAGCGCGAGGCGTTGTAGCCGCGCGCCACCTTGCCGATCAGCGGCACGCCCAGCAGGCCGGCATCAAAGCGCTGGCGGAAGGCCTCCTGCCGCAGCGCCAGGACCAGCGCCGCGCCGCCGCCGGCCAGCGCCAGCGCCACCAGCCAGCCCCATTGGCGGACAAAGGCGCTCAGCCCCAGCATCGCCACGGTCAGCCAGGGCAAGGCGCGCTGGTTGCTGATGAACACCCCGGCCACCTGCGGCACCACATAGGTGACCAGGAAGATCACGATCACCAGCGCGATCAGCGAGACGATGGCCGGGTAGAGCGCCGCCCCCAGCAGCTTGGCGCGCAGCGCCTGGCGCTCTTCCAGGTCGTCGGCCAGGCGCTCCAGCACCGCCCCCAGCGCCCCGCTCTGCTCGCCGGCGGCCACCACCGCGCGGTAGACATCGTCAAACTCGCGCGGCGTGGTGGACAAGGCCTGGGCAAAGGGCGCACCGGCATTGACCTCGGCGCGCAGGTGCGCCACCAGATCGCGCTGGCGCGGGTCGTCGGCCTCGTCGGACAAGGAGGTCAAGGCCCGCTCCAGCGGCAGGCCGGCACCCACCAGCCCGGCCAGCTGGCGGGTCCAGACCGCCAGCGTGGTGCTGCTGAAGACGCGCCGGGCCCAGCGCGAGCTGCCGGCGGTCTGCACGCTGGCAGCCAGCGCCGCCACCGCCAGCGGCACCAGGCCCTGGTGACGCAACTGGGCGCGCGCGGCCTTGGCGTTCTCGGCCTCCAGCACGCCGCTGCGGGCCTTGCCGTCCAGGTCGAGGGCGTCGTAGGTGTAGGCAGGCATAGGCGCTGAAGTATCGGCTACCGGCGCAGCGCCGCCGGGGCCGAGGGCGTGCAGTTTGACGCCGCAGGGCGGCCGCTCAAACCCCTGCCGGGCCGGCGCCAGGCCCGCTGGCCAGGGGCAGGGTCACCACAAAGCGGCTGCCCAGGCCCTGGCCCGCGCTGTCCGCCACCACCGTGCCGCCCAGTTCGGTGACCAGGGCCCGCACCACTGACAGGCCTATCCCGGGGCTGGCGCCATGCAGGCCGATGCCACGGCTGTCCTGCCCGAAGGGCTCGAACACGCGCGGCAGAGACTCCGGGCTGATGCCGATGCCGTCGTCGGTGACGGCGATCTCGACATTCGCCCCCCGGACCGCAGCGTCCAGCCGGATCGCGCCGCCTTCGGGGGTGTACTTGGACGCGTTGTCGAGCAGATTGCCCAGCACGTGGGCCAGGCGCCCGGCATCGCCGTGCAGCGCGACGGGGCCGGCGGGCAAGGCTACCGTGATGCGCTGCTGGCGCAAATCCAACACGAGCCGGGCGTCTGCCAGCACGCTGTCGATCACCCCGGCCAGATCGAAAACCTGCGCCTCGGCCGCCGCCGCCTGGCCGCCCTCGGTGCGCGCGCGCGCGGCCCGGACCAGGCGCGCCATGGCAGCCGCCTGTTGCTCGACCAGGGCCTGCACCCGCGGCAACAGGGTGGCATCGTCCTGCGCCCGCCCGACCATCGCCGAGGCCAGGCGTATCGGTGCAAACGGGTTGCCCAATTCCGCTGCCACCGCAGCCATGAAATCGGCTTGTTGCTGCAGCGCACGTTCGGCCGCAGCCTGCATCTCCTGGGCGCCCAGCGCGGCCAGCACCAACTGCTCATTGGCCTGCTGCAACAGCACATGGCGGCGCTCATGCGCCGCCAGCGCCTGGGCATGCCCAGGCAAGACGCCAGGCTGCTGCGGGCGCGCCGGTGGCTGCCCATAGCGCACAAACCGGCCTGGCCCCTTCTGCTTGGCCTCATACATCGCGGCGTCGGCATGGGCGATCAGGTCGTCGATCGATTTCCCATCGTCGGGATAGATGCTGATGCCGATGCTGGCCGACAGTTGCAGGGCCTGGCCGCCAATCCGCAGGGGTTCGGCCAGCGCGGCCAGCAGCTTGCCCGCCAGACTGTCCGCGTCGGCCGCCTGCGCCAACTCGCCGAGCAGGATCAGGAACTCGTCGCCGCCATGCCGGCTGACCGTGTCCCCCGCGCGCACCGCCTGGCCCAGCCGCAGCGCCACCTGCTGCAGGGCCTGGTCGCCGACGGCGTGGCCGTAGGTGTCATTGATCTGCTTGAACTGGTCAAGGTCCAGAAACAGCAGCGCCAACCGGGACGCATGGTGCCGGGCCAGCGCCAGCGCCTGGGTCAGGCGGTCATGCAGCAATGCCCGATTGGGCAGCAGGGTCAGCGGATCGTGCCCGGCGGTCCGGGAAATCACGCTCAAGAATCGTGTGGCCGCTTGCGCCTCGGCCTGGTCGCGCAGGGCCGAGACCACCAATTGCTCATTGGCCGCGCGCATCCGGGTGGCCTGGTCGCTGCTGAGCCGGGCCTCGGCCACCACCACCTCCTGCAACAGCCGCAACAGCACTGCCCGCGCGGCGTCCACCTTGCGCTGCACCCGGGCCAGGTCGGGTTCGGCCGGCGCGGCCCCGTCCGGCATGCCCGGTGCGGCGGGGTTCTGGTCCGAGGGATCCGTCATGGCGGGGGTGGGGGCCGAAGGCGCTCAGCTACCGGCGTCGGTATCGGCATCGGCATTGGGGTCGGCGGCGGCGGGCGCTCTGGGTCGGTCCCGGTGGGTCGGCCGGCCGCCCAGCAGCCCTTCCTGCCGGGGCAGAATCTGGCCGATGTGCAGGCCCGCGGCGTCGATGCTGTACTCGCGCAGGTCGTCCGAATGGGCGCTGGCGCGCACCTTGACCACCGCCGTGACGCGGCGCAGGCGGCTTTCGACCTCGATGTAGCGCTGGACGATGATGGCATCGGTCAGGAAGGCCGTGCCGTAGGGGCTGAAGCGCAGATCGGTGTAGCGGTCTTCCAGCTCGGACGTCATCAGCACCGTCACCCCGGCACTGGACAGGGCGGTGACCAGCCGGAGCAAGGATTCACGGAAGTCTTCGCGGAAGGTCGGCGCCAGCGACAACTCAAAGCCCGACAGCGAATCGATGACCACGCGGCTGGCCTTGCGGCGCCGGATTTCGGCCACCAGCAGCACCACGATCTCGTCGATCGACAGATCACAGGCCTGGCTGTCGAGCAAGGTAACGCTGCCCTTGGTCATCAGGTCGACCAGGCTGGCATTGCGCTCACGGTTGGGGCGCTGCTCGAAGGCCGCGATCACGCCGGTTTCGCCCAGGCGCGCACCCTCGGCCAGGAAGGACGCCGCCAGGATGCTCTTGCCCGAACCCGACGGCCCCGCCACCAGCAGCGAATAACCGCGCGGCAGGCCGCCACCGAGCATCTCGTCCAGCCCCGGCACGCCCAGCAAGGCCCGCGCGCCGAGCTCGGGCGTGCCCGGGACGGGGGCCGCATGCGCCGGCCGCAATGCCGGGGTCAGCGCAAAGACCTCGATGCCGGCATTGCCGATCCGGTAGGTGTGCAGGCCGGGCAGCGTAGGCTGGCCACGCATCTTCAGGATTTCCATCTTGCGCACCATCGAATTGCGCTGCACGCTCTGGCGCAGCCAGATCAGGCCATCGGCCACCGTGAACACCGGGTTGGCATCGTTCTCGTTGAAATACTCGCCCAGCAAAAAAGTGGTGGCTTGCCAGGTGGTCATCATCATGCCGAGCTGCTGCACAAACAGCTGCAGCTTGAAGTGCGGCGAGCCACTGCCTTCGCTGGCCAAGAGCACCGATCGAAACGAATCCACGAAGACCAGCGCAGGCGCACGGCTGACCACCTCGTCGACGATCCGGCGCAAGACCAGATCGAGGTCACCGGCCGCAGCTTCCTCCGACAGGTTGACAAAGCTCACCCGCTGGTTGAGCGCTCCGGGGTCGAAAAAATCAAACTGCTGCTGGTAGCGCAGCATCTTCAGCGGCGGCTCGCCCAGCACCGTGAAATACAGCGCCGGGCGCTCGACCGAGGCCAGCGCAAACATGATCTGGTGCGCCAGGGTGGTCTTGCCGCAACCGGGTTGGCCGGCGATCAGGTTGAACGAGAACTCTGGCAGCCCGCCTCCCAGCACCTCATCCAGCCCGGGCACGCCGGTGGCCAGCCGATGGATTTTCACTTTGGTCGTCATGGAAAGGGATCCTGCGCATGGGCGCTGTTCAACGGGGTATCGGGCGGTCCCCAGACGCTGCGCAGCAGTTGCTCCGTCAACGACTCGCCGATCAGGCTGGTCAGCAGATTGCGAAAGGTCTGCAAGAAGGCGCCGCCCGCAGCGATCGCGTCGGCGCGGCTGCGCTGGCCGAGCAGCGTGACCAGCCAGGCCGAATCCAGGGCGGCGGGCCCGCCCGGCAAGTGTTCGACCAGCCAGGGGTGCTGGGCGCCGACCAGGTGCAGGCTGCGCAGGCCGAGCGCGACCACGCCGCGCCGGCCGATGATGGGGGACAGGACGGCATCAAGCTCCTGCCAGAGCGCGCCGCAGACTGCCGCGATCTGCACGGCGCTGCTGGCTTCGTCGATCCGGTAAGCCAGGGGTGCCGGCGCTCGCCGTGCGGGAGGGGTATCTGAAGGCATGCACGCAATTCCTTGTGCGTCCATCCTACGCCGTGTTACCCCTGCCCCGGGGCGTGCCGGGGGCCACAAAAAAGATAGTCTGTCCGCGCCAACAGGGACGCCCGCAATGTGGGCCGACGCACAGACGCCGGCAGAGATTTCCAAGCACTCAGTCGCGCGTGACGCGCAGCACTTCTTCCAGCGAGGTGATGCCCTGGGCCACCAGGCGGTCACCGTCATCGCGCATCGGCACAAAGCCGTTGGCGCGCGCGGCATCGGTCAGCTCGCTCTCGGCGGCGCGGTTGTGGATCAGGCCGCGCAGGGCGTCGTCTACCACCATCAGCTCGTAGACCCCGGTGCGGCCCTTGTAGCCGGTGTTGCCGCAGGCCGGGCAACCCACCGGATGCCAGCGGCCCGCGCCGTCCTGGCGCTTGCAGGCGCCGCACAGCTTGCGCACCAGGCGCTGGGCCTGCGCGCCCAGCAGGCTGGACGACAGCAGATAAGGCTCGACGCCCATGTCGATCAACCGGGTGACCGCGCTGGGCGCATCGTTGGTGTGCAGGGTGGCCAGCACCAGGTGGCCGGTGAGGCTGGCCTGGATGGCGATCTGCGCGGTCTCGAAATCGCGGATCTCGCCGATCATGATGACGTCCGGGTCCTGGCGCAGGATGGCGCGCAGGGCCTTGCCGAAGGTCAGGTCGATCTTGGTGTTGACCTGGGTCTGGCCGATGCCGGGCAGCTCGTATTCCACCGGGTCTTCGACCGTCAGGATGTTGGCGCCGGCGGTGTCGATGCGGCCCAGGCTGGCGTACAGCGTGGTGGTCTTGCCGCTGCCGGTGGGGCCGGTGACCAGCACGATGCCCTCGTGATGCGTCAGCAGCGCCTTCAGCGCCTCGATCTCGTCGGGGTTGAGGCCGAGGTTGTCGAGCGACAGCACCGTGGCCCGCGAATCGAGCACGCGGATCACGACCTTCTCGCCCGAGCTCGCCGGCAGCGTCGAGACGCGCAGGTCGATCGGCACGCCGTTCACCGCCACGCGCGCGCGCCCGTCCTGCGGCCGCATGCGATCGGCGATGTCGAGGTTCGAGATGATCTTGATGCGCGAGACGAGCGGGAAGCCGGCGGCGCGCGGGATCTTCATCACCTGGCGCAGCACGCCGTCGATGCGGTAGCGGACCGCGAACGAGCCTTCTTCGGGCTCGATGTGGATGTCGCTGGCCCGGTTGAGGATGCCCTCGGAGAGGATCAGGT
>JAYUQJ010000049.1:0-5456 GCA_043756825.1 Betaproteobacteria bacterium
GTAATAGCCGTCAAAGCGCAGCAAGGGGTTGGCATTGAACAGCAGCGTGGTGAGCCCGCCCACCACCACCGCGTTGTAGGCGATCGAGCGCGCCAGGCCAGGCTCGAGCAGCATCCAGGCATAGAAGGCCAGCGCCGCCAGAAACAGCTCGGCCAACATGCCGGCCGCGCCGACCGCGATGCGGTCGCGCTTGTCGGCAAAGGCCGACGCGGCCGACGCGTCGACATAGGGCACCGGGTAGAAGACCAGCAGCATCAGGCCCATTTCATGCACCTCGCCGCCCAGGCGCCGCACCGCCAGGCCATGCGCCAGCTCGTGCGCCGCCTTGAGCAGCGGGAAGACCACGGCCAGCAACAGCAGGTTGTCGGCGGCCAGCAGCTGCTCGCCGAAGTTCTCGGTCAGGTCGGGCCACTGCGCCGGCACCAGGGCCAGCGCCGGCAACACCACGGCCAGCCACAGCAGCAGCACCGGCCAGCCCAGCAGCGGGCCCAGCCGGCGCGCCAGGACGGCAAGCCCGCGGTCAGGGTCGATCAGGCGCCAACGCAGCGCCATCGGATTGAGCCAGCGGCTCATGAACTGGCGCTTGTGCTGCTGGCCACGGCGCTGCAGCAGCTCGGCCAGGTCGGGCGTCACCTCCACCTGCAGCAGGTCGGCGTGGTGCAGCTGGCCCAGCACCTGCACGATCTCGTCCTGGGTCGGCAGCACGGTGCCGGCCTGGGCCGACAGCCGGTCCCAGATCGCCTGCAGGCTGCTGCGGCCGTCGAACAGGTCGATCAGCCGGTAGACCGCGAAGTTGAAGCGGTAGTACTTGCCGGCCAGGCGGTCCTCGATGACGAACCAGGGCCGGCCGCGGTAGGCATGGCGGTGGATGCGCACATGGCCACGCAAGCGCGGACGCAGGGCCGCCACACGCCACCAGTGGGTAGAGCCCAGGGCCTGCAGCGCGCCGCCCGCCAGGGCCGGGGCGGCCGCTTGACTGGCCGGCAGGCCGGTCACAGCCACCAGCGCCACCAGGTCAGGCGCAGCCAGTCGGTGAAGCGGTGGGTGCCTATCCACAACAGGCTGCGCTGGCCGGCATCGATCTTGGCCACGCCTTCCATGCCGGGGCGCATCTCGGGGCCGGCGCGGTCGAGCGTGGCCTCGACCCGGAAATGGTTGCGGCCCTGGTCGGGCACCGACACCGGCGTGATGCGCAGCACCCGCAGGGCCCAGGCGCTGCCGGGCAGGCTGGTCAACACCAGTTCGCCGGGCCGGCCGTCGGCCAGGTCGGCGATGTCACGCTCGTCGACCTGCACGATCACCCGCCAGGTGGCCAGCGGCGCCAGCTCGAACAGCACCTTGCCCAGCTCCACCGGCGAGCCGAGTTGCTGCGACAGGTCGCCGCGCACCACCACGCCGTCGAACGGCGCCAGCACCTGCACCCGGGCCAGCTTGTCCTGCGCCAGTTGCCACTGCGCCCGGGCCTGCGCGGCCTGGGCGCTGGCCAGGCGGAGCTCGGGCCGCTCGCCGTTGGCGCGGGCCTCGCGCTCGCGCTTCTCGGCAATCTGCAGCTCGGCCAACCAGCGGTCGGCCTCGAGCTTGAGCTCCTTGTCCTCCAGCACGGCCAGCACCTGGCCCTTGCGCACCACATCGCCGGCCCGCGCCGGTGCCTGGCGGATGAAACCGGCAAACGGCGCCACCGCCGCCTGCTGCACCTCGCCCTCCAGCACCGCCTTGGCGGTGACGCGGTAGTCCACCGGCCACAGCGCGGCCAGCAGCAGCAAGAGGGCCACGGTGGCCGCGCCCAGCTTCCAGCCCGGGTGCGAGCCGTCCACCAGCCGCCCCAGCGCCAGGCCGCCACTGCGCCGGGCATGGGCCCAGAGGCGCTCATGGCGGGCCTGCAGCAGCGCCAGCGGCGGGCCCAGCGCCACCGCCACCATGTCCAGCAGGCGCAGCGCCTCGGCATCGAAAGGGGTGTCGCGCTGCAGCAGGCAGACGCCGGCCAGCTCGCCGCGGTCTTCCAGCGGCAGGGCGCAGGCCGCGGCGCTGCCGCTCTCGGCCAGGTAGCTGCGCAGGGCCCGGCTCACCCCTGCGGCGGCGCCAGCGCCGTCGTCGGCCGGCGCCACGGTGCGCAGGCGCTGGTCATAGGCCTCGTTCATGGCCTGTGCGGCCTGCTGCAGCAGGCCTGAACGCTCGTCGAACCAGGCCGCATGCGACATCGCCCGCACCCGCACGCCCTGGCGCAGGGCCTGGCCGAACAGCACCTGGTGGCAGCCCAGGTGGGTGGCCAGGCGGTTGACCAGCTCGAACCAGGCGCGGTCGAGATCGGGCTGGGCCAGCACCGCTGCCTGCAGGTCGAGCAGGAAGCCGGCATGGTCCAGGCGCTGGTCATGGCCGGCCTGCGCATGCCGGCCCAGCTGCTCGGTCAGCCAGCCGGCACCCCAGTGCAGGTCGGCCAGGGCCTGGCCCTGGCTGGCATCGTCGGCGGGCTGCAGGTGCAGCAGCACCATGCCGGCCATGCGCGGCACCCCGCCGCCCAGGGCGTTGACCGGGTAGGCCACCTGCAGGCTGCCATCGGGCTGGGGCCGCCGCACACCGCTGGCGCTGTCGAGCGCGGCCTGGGCCGTGTCCGACAGGTAGGCGGCGTCCAGCGCCGCCGGGAACATCGCCACCGGCACGAAAGCCTGGTCGTCGCCGCGCACCAGCACCAGGCCGGCCAGCGCACGCGGTCCCAGACGCCGAGCCAGCAGTTGCAGCCAGGCGGTGCAGACCTCACCGGCGCTGCCCGGCTGGCCGAGCACGGCCCAGGGGTCGGACTCGGCGATCACCGGTGCCGACTTACTTCAAGGGCCCGTGGCGCGACTCGTACTCGCCGATCAGGCGCACCAGCAGCTCCGACAGCCGCTTGGCCGCAAAAGGGCTCATCACGATACGGTGGGCCAGTTCGATCTCGGGTTCGGCCTGCTGGCGGTCCCAGACATTGTTCTGGCCGAAGTTGAGCACCACCTCTTCGCGCGTGCTGTTGGCATTGGCGAAGTTGACATAGCTGCTCTTGAGGTTCTGCACGTTCCAGCGCACGCGCGGCGCGGGGTCGTGGGCGGGATCGGCGGGCTTGGGGTCAGAGGCTGTCATGCAGTCAGGGCTTCCGGAAAAACGTCCGGCGCCGAGGCGCCGGACTGGTGGACTGGCGGTCGGTCAGAGTTTAGGCGCCAGCTTGATCAGGTGGCTGCCGGCCTTGACCTTGACCGCCACATTGCCACCCTGCACCGGCGACAACCACTGGCTGACCCAGGTGCCCTTGCCGACCTTGTTGCCCGCGCTGCCGCTGGCTTGCAGGCTGGCGCCGAGGTCGATGCGCGCCTGGCCGGCCAGGGACGGTGGCGCGAAGAACTGGTCGAGGAAGCCTGCGCCTGCCGACGGGATGGGCGGGATCTCCGGCCGGGCCAGGCCAGCCACCTGCTGTTGCAGGCGCGCGGCATCCAGCGAGGTCAGGTGGCCGCTGGCGTTGATGTCGCCCAGCAGGGTCGGGTCGACCAGCGGGAAGGCCGCAAAACCGCTGTCGGCCCGGGTGATCACCCGCTGCAGCCGGGTCACGTCGAGCATGCTGTAGGCCCGGTCGCCGCTGCCGTCGCCCAGGAAGGCCACCACATGCAGGCCGTCGTCGTCGCGGGCGGCGATGGCGCCGTCGTTGATGACGATGTCGGCCAGGTCCAGTACCTGGCGTGCGCCGTAGGCCGCCGCGCTGGGCACGCCGGCCTGCAGCCGCACCAGCTCGACCGCTGCGGCGCCCAGCGGCGCGCCGGTGGTGATCAGCACCCGCACCTCGCCGACGCTGGACAGATCGACCGACAGCGTGCTGCCTGCCGGCAGGCCGGCGCCATTGCTGGCGCCGACAAAGCCGATCAGGGCCGCGTCATAGCGCAGGGTGAAGGCGATGCGGGTGGCGCCCGCCGCATTGGCCAGCACGATCGGCAGGCCGCCGCCGGTGGCCGGGATATTGACCGGCTGGCCCGGCCCGCGCGCCACATCGGCCACCGACAGCACCGCGCCGCCGCCCACCACGTCGAAGCGCTTGGTGTAGGCATCGCCGCGCGTACCGTCACCGTTGCCGTCGAGCAGGCCGCCGCTGCTGTCGACGAAGGCCTGAGCCCCCGAGGCCAGCCGCACGCTGTAGCTGCCGGCCGCCAGCGCGCCGCCGGTGCGCACAAAGCGCAGGCCGCGCAGGTCGGCATCCACCACCACGCTGCCGGCCACCGCCTGGCCCGCCGCATCGGTGAATACGATGTCGCTGGCGCCCAGCGGGTTGTCCGCAGCGCTGTAGAGGTTGAGCCGGGCGGGGTCGATGGCGCGGTTGAAGCGCACCACGAAACCGGTGGCGTGGGCATCAAAGCGTGCCACCTGCAGCACCGCCGCGCTGACCTGCACCACCGGGCCGGCCACGCTGTAGCTGCCGTCCTCATCGGTGGCGCTGGCCAGCACCGCATAGCTGCCGGGCTGGGCATAGCGGTGCACCGCCTGCCCAGGGTTGCCGGTCAGGGTCTGCACGATACCGTCGCCCCAGTCGATCACCCATTGGCTGATGCTGTCCTGGCCGGGGTCGCTGGCCGACAAGGCCAGCAGATAGTCCTGACCCTCTTCGACCGTGGCCGCGCCGCTGACCCCCAGCGTGGGTGCCACGTTGTGGACCCGCACCGCAAAGCTGCGGTCGGCGATCGAGCCCGCCGAATCGGTGACCCGTACCGTGAAGGCCTGGGTCAGCGTGCCATCGGCCGCCTGCCAGCTGAATTCGCCGGTGTCGGCGTTCAGGCTGACGCCGGCCGGCAGGTCGCCGACCAAACTGTAGTGAAGGGTGTCGCCCGGGTGGTCGTGGCCGGCCAGGGCCACGGTCACGGTCTGGCCCTCGGGCGTGTCCAGATCGGCCACGGGGTCGAGCGAGGGCCCGGCATTGGCCGCCAGGGCCACCGTCAGGTGGGCGCCGCTGGTGATGTGGACCGGCTCTTTCTCGACCGTGGGCACGAAGCCCAGGCGCGGCGCAAGGCGTGCCGTGCGCAGGCCCGGGCCGAGATCGGCAAAGTGCCAGGCGCCGGCGCCGTCGGTGACCGTGCTGGCCTCGTCGGAGTCTTGCAGCGCGTTGTCGTTGGCGTCCAGGAACACGGTGTAGCCGGCCAGGCCGCCTTCACCGCTGTCCTGGTTGCCATTGCTGTTGGCATCCTCGAAGACCACGCCGTCAACCCGACCCAGCGCAAAATTGCCGAAGTCCAGACCGCCGAGGGTCTGGCCCGCCGACACGGTGACCTGGTGAGCCACCCCACCCAC
The DNA here is from genome assembly GCA_043756825.1 of Betaproteobacteria bacterium. Classification (GTDB taxonomy): domain Bacteria; phylum Pseudomonadota; class Gammaproteobacteria; order Burkholderiales; family Burkholderiaceae_C; genus Pseudaquabacterium. The sequence continues at coordinate 5,296 of JAYUQJ010000049.1, forward strand.
CGAACCGGGCTGGGTGCCGCCACCGCCGCCGCTGCCGCCGCCACCACCACTGCCACTGCCACCGCCGCTGCCACCGCCCTGGCTGGGCAGCGCCAGGATGGCCTGGGCCAGCGCATGCAGGTTCACCCGGCCAAAGGTCTGGCCGCTGTTGCGCACGTTGT
>JAYUQJ010000050.1:0-5451 GCA_043756825.1 Betaproteobacteria bacterium
GCGCTTCAGCCGGGCTCGCCGGCGGCTCGGGCGGCAGGGCGGCGGCTGGCGCGGCTGGCGGGGCCGCCGGGGGGGTGTCGGCCTGGGCGGCGCTGCCGGGCTCGATGCCCAGCGATTGCCCCGCCACCAGCACGGCGCCGCGTTGCTCGGCATGCACGCAGCTGTCGACCATGCGCTGGCCGAGGCGGGCATTCATCAGCATCGATTTGGCGGGGATCTGCAGCCACATCACGCCGGCGCTGGGGTCTTCCAGGCGCACTGCGCCCGTGCTGGTCTCGCGCGGGGCCATCACAAAGCGCCGGCCCTGGTGGTCCACCGTGAACAGCCCTGGCTTGCCGGCAAGCGCCTGGACCTGGATCGACTGCTTGAACTCGCATTCCGCCAGCCCGGTGAGTACCCGCGCGGCGATGTCGAGTTGCTGGGCGCTGATGGCCTCGGTGGTGGCGCTGGCCAGCGCCAGGCCCTGGGCTTCGTTGCGCAGCAGCTGGCGCGGGTTGACGGCCCGGCGCATCGGGCTCTTGTTGGCCGGGGGCTTGGCCTGGGCCTGGTGGCTTGCGGCCTTGGCGGGGGTGCCCGGCGCGCGGGCGCCCGGGGCGGCAGCCACCGGCTGGCAGGCCAGCCAGCAGCAGGCCAGCGCGGCCGCAAGTCCCGGGCGGGCAGGGGCCGGCGCAGGGTGAAACAGCAAGGGGAGTAGGCGCATGCGGGGGTGATCGTTCGAAACAGGGCTGGAGCAAGCCGCAGTGCATGCCCGGCCTGGGGGGCAGCTGGGGTCTGGCCGGTGGCGCGATTCTGCCCGGCCGCTGGCCCGAGCCGGTTCGGGCCTGGCGGGGTGCACCTCTGGCAGACTGCGGGGCTTGACCCTCAGCCCGATTGAACCCCGCCCAGCATGTCCACCTACAGCGCCGTGATCGACTGGCAGCGCGGCAGCCAGGTCTTCAGCGACCACCGCTATACGCGGCGACACCGGTGGTGCTTCGACGGTGGCGCGGTGGTGCAGGCCTCGTCGTCGCCCCAGGTGGTGCCCTTGCCGATGTCGGACGCCAGCGCCGTCGACCCGGAGGAGGCCTTCGTGGCCAGCCTGTCCAGCTGCCACCTGCTGTGGTTTCTGGACCTGGCAGCGCGTGCCGGCTGGGTGGTGGACGATTACCGTGACGATGCCAGCGGCGTGCTGGCGCGCAATGCGGCCGGGCAGCTGGCAATGACTTTGGTGACCCTGCGGCCCCGGGTGCGCTTTGCCGGCCTGCGCCAGCCCGGCCCGGCCGAGGTGCGGCGCCTGCACCATGCCGCCCACGAAGCCTGTTTCATCGCCCACTCGGTCAAGGCCGAGGTGCGCTGCGAACCGGTTTTCGAGACCGAATAATCCCCCGGAGCGTCGATGTACCTGCCCCAGCACTTTGAAGAGACCCGCCCAGCGGTGCTGCAGGCCCTGCTGGCCGCGCATCCGCTGGGCCTGCTGATCACCCAGGACGCCCAGGGCCTGCCGGTGGCCGATGCCTTGCCCTTCCTGCTGGAGGCCGGCGCCGACGGCGCCAGCCCCGGCACCCTGGTGGGCCATGTGGCGCGGGCCAACCCGCTGTGGCGGTCGGCGTCGGTCGGCCAGGCGGTGCTGGTGGTGTTCCAGGGGCCGGGGGCGTATGTCTCGCCCAGCGCCTACCCGGCCAAGGCCGAGCATGGCAAGGTGGTGCCGACCTGGAATTACGCGATGGTGCAGGCCCGCGGCAGGCTGCGCGTGGTGGTCGAGCCGGCGGCCGCGCGGGCACTGGTGGGCCGGCTTACCCAGCATCACGAATCGACCCTGGCGCAGCCCTGGGCGGTGGACGATGCGCCCGACGACTACATCGCCGCGATGCTGCGCGCCATCGTCGCGATCGAGATACCGCTCACCCACCTGGTGGGCAAATACAAGCTCAGCCAGAACCGCAGCGCTGCCGACCGCCAGGGTGTGGTGGCACGACTGCAGAGTGGCAGCGCCCAGGCCCGCGACCTGGCCGCCTGGATGCTGGAGCCGCCGGGCGCGCCGGGCTGAGCCCGATGCCCAGGGGCAAGGCCGAGCCCATCCGTCGCGGCGCGCGGCATCCCGTCTCGGGCGCGCTGCGGCATCGCACATCCTTGTCATCGCCGGGCCACGGCTGGGGTTTGCGCCTTGCAGTGCATCCAGGGTGAAGCATTGCGCCTCTGCGGGGACTGCGGGGCCTTGTCCAGCGTCGGCTTAATGCTCGCCTCACCCAGCGCTCATGCAGCGCTCATCGCTGCCAGCCAGACTGCGTGGATGCCGCATGACGGGGCTGTTGCCCGACAAGGAGAAGCGCATGAAGAACGTCCTCAAACCTTTGGCCTGGTCCTTGCTGGGTGGTGGATTGGCGCTGATGACCAGCGCCGGCGCCATCGATCTGCCTTGGTTCAGCAAAAAGCCGAAGGCGCCTGTGGCGCGGACGCCGGTGGCCGCGGCGGCCCAGGCTGCGGCCCTGGCTCCGCTGCCCGCATTGGCCCCGGGCAGCACGCCCAATTACCGTGCCATCGTGCAGCAATTCGGGCCGGCGGTGGTGGGGGTGGTGGTACAGGGCCTGCACAAGTCGACCAGCGACCCGACCCCGGACGCCCAGCGCAACGACCCGATGTACCGCTTCTACCGTGGCATGCCCGGTGTGCCCGGCCGCGGGGGTGCGATGCCCGACCAGCCTTTCAAGGGCCAGGGCTCGGGCTTCATCGTCTCGGCTGACGGCCTGATCCTGACCAATGCCCATGTGGTCAAGGGCGCCAAGGCGGTGACGGTGCGCCTGGCCGACCGGCGCGAATACGCCGCCAAGGTGCTGGGCAGCGACACCGCAACCGACATCGCGGTGCTGCGCATCGAGGCCCAGGGCCTGCCCACGGTGCGCCTGGGCGACCCCAGGCTGCTGCAGGTGGGCGACCCGGTGCTGGCCATCGGTGCGCCCTATGGCCTGGAACAGACCGCCACCGCAGGCATCGTCAGCGCCAAGGGCCGGACACTGCCGGGCGACGCGGCGGTGCCCTTCATCCAGACCGATGCGGCAGTGAACCCGGGCAACTCGGGCGGGCCGCTGTTCGACGCGGCCGGCAATGTGGTGGGCATCAATGCGCAGATCTATTCGCGCACCGGCGGCTTCCAGGGTGTGAGTTTCGCGATTCCCGTGGATGTGGCCCTGCGGGTGCGCGACCAGATCGTGGCCACCGGCCGGGCCCAGCATGCGCGCCTGGGCGTGCAGGTGCAGGACTTGACCCAGCCGCTGGCCGAGAGCTTCGGCCTGCAGCGGCCCGACGGCGCACTGGTGGCGGCGGTCGACCCCAAGAGCCCGGCGGCCGGTGCCGGGCTGAAGTCGGGCGACGTGATCCTGCGCATCGACGGTGAACCCATCGCCCAGGCCGGCACGCTGTCGGCGCGCATCGCCCAGTCGATGCCGGGCGACAGGATCAAGCTCAGTGTCTGGCGCGGCCAGAAACAGATCGATCTGGAAGCCACGCTGGGCCGTGCCGGCGACCCGGGCGCGGCCAGCGCGGCGGCCGACGGCGGGGCTGAAGAGGCCAGCGGCGGGGCCCGCCTGGGCCTGGCACTGCGCCCGCTCAGCCGCGAGGAACGCAGCCAGTCGCAGCTCGAGCATGGCCTGGTGGTCGAGGGCGTGCAGGGTGCGGCGGCGCAGGCCGGCCTGCAGCAGGGCGATGTGGTGATGGCCATCAACGGCCAGCCGGTGGACCAGGTCGACAGCCTGCGGCGGGTGCTGGCGGCCAAGCCCAGGAGCGTGGCCCTGCTGGTCTGGCGCGAGGGCGAACGCCTTTTCGTGCCGGTGCCGCTGGGCTGAGCCCGCGCATGAGCCGCCGGAAGGCGGCGAATGGCTGGCGAAGGCCGGCATGCGATTTCACGCGGGCCGGCTGAGCGCGGCGGCCCGACGCCGCGTGTGCCGGGTCGGCGCGCAGCGCCCGCTGGCATGATCGGGTCGCACTCCACTGCCATCCGATCATGACCGACCACCGCCACCAAGACATCCGCGACGCCGTGCGCGCCTTGTGCGCCGAATTCCCCGACAGCTACCACCGTGAGGTGGACAGCCGGCGTGCCTACCCCGAGGCCTTTGTCGATGCCCTGACCCGCGCCGGCTGGTTGGCCGCGCTGATCCCGCAGGAGTACGGCGGTTCGGGCCTGGGCCTGGCGGAGGCCAGCGTGATCATGGAGGAGATCAACCGCGCCGGCGGCAACTCGGGGGCCTGCCATGGTCAGATGTACAACATGGGCACGCTGCTGCGCCATGGCTCGGCCGAGCAGAAACAGCGCTACCTGCCACAGATCGCCAGCGGCGACCTGCGCTTGCAGAGCATGGGCGTGACCGAGCCGACCACCGGCACCGACACGACCAAGATCAAGACCATGGCGGTCAGGAAGGGTGACCGCTATGTAATCAACGGCCAGAAGGTGTGGATCTCGCGCATCCAGCACTCGGACCTGATGATCCTGCTGGCGCGCACCACGCCGCTGGCGCAGGTCAAGCGCAAGAGCGAGGGCATGAGCGTTTTCATCGTCGACCTGCACCAGGCCATCGGCCCCCACATGACGGTCAAGCCCATCGCCAACATGGTCAACCACGAGACCAACGAAGTTTTCTTCGACAACCTGGAGGTCCCGGCCGAGAACCTGATCGGCGAAGAAGGGCAGGGCTTCCGCTACATCCTGGACGGCCTGAACGCCGAGCGCACCCTGATCGCCGCCGTGTGCATCGGCGACGGCCGCTGGTTCATCGACCGGGTGACCACCTATGTGAAAGAGCGCATCGTGTTCGGCCGGCCGATCGGCCAGAACCAGGGTGTGCAGTTCCCGATCGCCGAAGCGCACATCGAAGTCGAGGCCGCCGACCTGATGCGCTGGCAGGCGTGCCGGTTGTTCGACGCGCGCGAGCCCTGCGGCGCGCAGGCGAACATGGCGAAGTACCTGGCCGCGAAGGCGTCGTGGGAAGCGGCGAATGCCTGCATCCAGTTCCACGGCGGCTTTGGCTTCGCGTGCGAATACGACGTGGAACGCAAGTTCCGCGAAACCCGCCTGTACCAGGTGGCGCCGATTTCGACGAACTTGATTCTGAGTTACGTGGCCGAGCATGTGCTCGGCTTGCCGCGCTCGTTTTGAGCGCGGTCCAGGCGGGTCTACGCGTGCGCGCCCGACGCCTGAGCCGGCATCTCGAACCCAGCCAGCCACGCATGGCACAGGCGCACCACCGGCGTGGCGACTTCGTGGCCGACGACGACGCGGGCGAACAGATAGTTGTTGCGCGCGTGTTCGTTCAAAGCGTCCATGTCGACCCGGCCGCGTTCGTCACAAGGAAACCGATAGTCCCGGCCGCCGACGACGAGCGAGCGAAACCACAGCTCGTTGCGGGTGAGGGTGCTGGAATCGGTGGAAAAGTCATGCATGTCGAACTTGCAGCCTTGAACAATCGATGGCGGATC
>JAYUQJ010000051.1:0-15856 GCA_043756825.1 Betaproteobacteria bacterium
GTCGCCGCGCTGCACACCCGCGCCGACCAATGCCGCCGCGAACTGCACCACGCCTTGCTGCAGGCTCGCGTAGGTCTGGGTCAGGCCCGCATCGGTCAGCGCGGGCGCCTGCGGCTGCCGGTCGGCACTGCAGGCGATGAGTTCATGAAGCAGGCTCGATTCGATCATTCCAGTCCGTCCTTCCACAGGCTCCAAATCGATCAGCGCAGCCCAGGCCGCAGGCACTCGCGCCGACCCCACCACAACGCAGCGGCACGATTCTCGGGGTGATCCGGGCCCGCGCCCGCCGCTTGCGCGCCTGCACATCGGCAAGATGCCAAATTGGCCGCGCTATCCGGCCGACTATCCACTGGCCTGAGGACGGCTTGCAGACGGACGGCCCGGTGGCCAGCAAGCGGCCCCCGCACCCGCCTGAAAGCCCTGGCCGGACGGCCGGACGGTGCGTGAAGTCCGCCACGCCGCCCAGCCCTGCCACACGCCCCGCGACGGTATTATCCGCAGCCTGCTGGCGTGTCGGCGGGTGCCGGCCTCCAGCCCAGCGGATCAAGGATTGCAATGCGAGACTACAACAAGAGCCGGCGGGTGATGGTCACCGGCGGCGCCGGCTTCCTGGGCTCGCATCTTTGCGAGCGCCTCCTGGGCCTGGGCAACGACGTGCTGTGCGTGGACAACTTCTACACCGGCACCAAGGACAACGTGGCCCACCTGCTGCCGAACCCCAAGTTCGAGCTGATGCGCCATGACGTGACCTTCCCGCTGTATGTCGAGGTTGACGAGATCTACAACCTGGCCTGCCCGGCGTCGCCGGTGCACTACCAGTTCGATCCGGTGCAGACCACCAAGACCAGCGTGCACGGCGCGATCAACATGCTGGGCCTGGCCAAGCGCCTGAAGGCCAAGATCCTGCAAGCCAGCACCAGCGAGGTCTACGGCGACCCCCAGGTGCATCCGCAACCCGAGGGCTACTGGGGCCATGTCAACCCGATCGGCATCCGCTCCTGCTACGACGAGGGCAAGCGCTGCGCCGAGACCCTGTTCTTCGATTACCACCGCCAGCACCAGCTGCGCATCAAGGTGGCGCGCATCTTCAACACCTACGGCCCGCGCATGCACCCCAATGACGGCCGGGTGGTGTCGAACTTCATCGTGCAGGCACTGCGCGGCGAGCCGATCACGGTTTACGGCGACGGTTCGCAGACCCGGTCGTTCTGCTATGTCGACGATCTGGTCACCGGCCTGATCGCATTGATGGGCACCGAAGACAGCTTCACCGGCCCGGTCAATATCGGCAACCCGGGCGAGTTCACCATCCTGCAACTGGCCGAGAAGGCGATCGCGCTGACCGGGTCAAGGTCGCAGATCGTCCGCAAGCCCCTGCCCAGCGACGACCCGCTGCAGCGCCAGCCCGACCTGACCCTGGCCCGCGCCAAGCTGGGCTGGGAGCCGCGCGTGGCCCTGGACGAGGGCCTGAAGCTGACCGCTGCCTACTTCGCGGCGCTGATCGGTGCCCAGAGCGCCAGCACCTGAAGCCTGGCGCCCAGCCGCCCAGCACCCTGCCATGAGCCCGCTGGTCAGCGTCATCATCCCGGTCTACAACTGCGCCGGCTATGTGGCCGAGGCGATCGAGAGCGCACTGGCGCAAGACTGGCCCAACACCGAAGTGGTGGTGGTCAACGATGGGTCGACCGACAACAGCCTGGCGGTGCTGCAGGGCTTTGGCGACCGTATCCGGCTGATCGACCAGAAGAACGCCGGGCCGCCAGCGGCCCGCAACCAGGGCATCGCAGCGGCCCGCGGCGACTACATCGCCTTCCTGGACGCCGATGATGTGTGGGTGCAGGGCAAGCTGTCGGCCCAGGTGCGGCATATGCAGGCCCACCCGGATGTGCACACCGTGTTCACCCGCTGGCATGTCTGGGAGCCCGGCGCGGACGGCCGCTTCGGTCGCCCGCCCGAGATCGAGCACCAAGCCGTCACCGACCAGGTCGACGCCGCAAATTCGGGCTGGCTCTACCACCGCCTGCTGCTCGATTGCGAGCTGCTCACCACCACCGTGATGCTGCGCGCGTCCATGGTCCGCCGCATCGGCGGATTCGACCTGGCGCTGTGGAACGGCGATGACTACGACTACTGGCTGCGCGCCTCGCGCGAGGGCAAGATCACCAAGCTGCAATCGGTGGGCGCACTCTACCGTTGCGTGCCGGGCTCGGTCTCGCGCAAGCCCAACGCGGTGAACTATGGCCACAAGGTGCTGGCGCAGGCGCTGGCGCGCTGGGGCCTGGCCGGACCCGACGGCACGGCGGTGGACGCGTCCACGATGCAGCGCCGGATGCTGCGCCTGCAGGCCGAGCATGCGCACATCCATCTGTTGCGCGGCGACCCGCAGATCGCCTTCAAGACCTACCGCCAGATCCTGAAATCGCATCCGGCGCGGCTGTCGTTCTGGGTCCACACCGCGCATGCCCGGTTGAAGATGGCCTGGGCCGGCAGCTGAATGGCGCAGTGCAGCGTGCGGCCGGCTGGCAAGCTCAGGCCGCCAGCCTGAAGCGCGGCGCGCGCTGCTGCAGCCACTGCTCCAGCATCATCAGGACCCACACCATCTCGCCGTAATAGCCGGCGTGCTCATGCAGGTGCACCTTGACCAGTGCGTCGATGAAATCGGCCCGCACGATGCCGCGCTCGGCCAGGCTGGCCAGCGATGCCACCGCAAAGCGCTTGAGACCGTCGTGGCGCAGGGTCCAGACGCCGAAGGGCAGGCCGAAGCCCTGCTTTTTCTTGCGCAGGATCTCATCGGGCAGAAACCCCCGCAGCGCCTCCTTGAAGAACCAGCGCAACTGCTGGCCCTTGAGCTTGTAGTCCAGCGGCAGACCGAGCGAGAAGTCGAGCAAGGCGTCGTCGAGCATCGGGAACGCGACCGCCACGCCGGCCAGCTGCGCGGTGCCCATCACCTTGGGCAGATCGCTCTCGGCCAGGGTGTAGCGCCAGTCGAAGGCCAGGGTGCGATTGAGCCAGCTGGGCGTCACCGCGGCAGCCCAGACCAGGCGCTGTTGCGCGAGCGGGCCATTGGCATCCACCTGCGCCAGCAGCGCCGGCGTCAGCACCCGGCCCGGCGTCAGGCGCAGCAGCAGGTTGTACATCTGCAGCCGGTCGGGCATGGGCACCTTGGCCTGCTCGACATAGCTGGCTGCCTTGCGGATCAGCGGCATGGCCTGCAGCGCTGGCCGCTCGACCACCGCCTCGACCAGCCCCTGCCGGGCCCAGGCCGGAACCTGCCCGTACCAGCCGAACACCCGCTGCTTGGCATAGCGTGAATTGCCGCCGAAGAGTTCATCGCCGCCATCGCCGGCCAGCAGGGTGTCGACCCCATCGTCGCGCGCCATGCGGGCGCAGTAGAAGGCCGGCAGCGCCGACGAATTGCCGAAGGGCTGGTCGTAATGGCCGGCCACGGCCGGTATCGCCTGCACCAGGTCATCGGGGGTGACGTAGTACTCGTGATGATCGGCGCCAAAGTGGCGCGCTGCCAGACGGGCATAAGCCATCTCGTCATAGCCCTCAGCCTCGAAACCGATCGAGTAGGTGGACGCGGTGACGCCGCAGGCCTGGATCATGCCGGCCACGGTCGAGCTGTCGGTGCCGCCACTGAGAAAGCAGGCCGGCTTGCGGCGGTCCATGCGCGTGCTGACCGCGTCGCGCAACAGGCCGCGAAACTGATCGCGCAGGTCGTCGAAGGACACGTTGTCCGCCGCCGGCTCCTGGAAGCTGGCGACCCAGTGCGGCTGCACCGTCAGGCGCCCGGCCTCGAACCACGCACAGTGGCCGGCGGGCAGGCGGAACACATCCTGGTAGATGGTGCGCGGCGACGGAATGGCGTGGAAGTAGAGGTAGTCGAAGATCGCCTGGGTATCGATCTGCGGCTCGGCGTCGGCCAACTCGTCGGCCCGGCGCGCGAAGCGCAGCTGGCCATCGACCACCCGGTAACACAGGGTCTGCACGGCAAACCGGTCTACTGCCAGGAAGACGCGGCCCTGTGCGTCGGTCAGGCCGACCGCGAAATCACCGCTGGCGCACTGCGCGGCACCCACCGCCCCTCGCTCGGCCAGCGCCTGCTGCCAGGCCACCAGCGCGCCCTGCTCGGCCGCCAGCGCCGCCAGTCGGGCGTCCTTGAACAGCGGTTTGCCGACGACCAGGGCTTGCGACGTGAGGTTCATGGTGGGGTATCGAGGCTGAAGGTACGCGGCGGGCGGGTGCAGCTGCCGGCCCTGCGGCCAGGGGTAGAGGCCATCAGGCGGCGCCCGCAGCCGCCGGCGCAGGCCGGGGCTGGATGCGGCGTGCCAGGCGGCCCATCACCTCACCCGACCAGCCGACCAGGCCGCCCAGGGTACGGGGATTGAAAGCGATGATGCCCCATCGTTCACGCCGCTGGCTCATCCAGCCGCGTTTGTAATCGTCGTCCCCGATCAGGTAATCGATTTCTACTGCGGCATCCTGCTCAAAAACATGCTGCATCAGCAACTGGGTCAACAAGGTGCCGGGCGAATAGCCCTTGTAGGCCTCGTCATAGGCCAGTTTGTAGATCTCGACCTTGCCCCGGGCCACCATCCACAACTGCACCGCGATCGCACGGCCCTGCAGCCGGGCCACGCCCATGCGCAACCAGCCCTTGCGGGCGCACAGGCTGATCAGGCCCGGGATGAAATCGACATGCGGTTCGGCCTGCTTCCAGCTCGAGGCGTAGACGCTCTGGTAGTCCGCCAGCATGCGCTCGATGTCGCCCGCGCCGGTCAGGATGGCCAGTTCACCCCCATCGGCGGTGAATTTCTTGCCCATGCGCTTGATGGTGCTGCGGATCTTGCCGTCGCGCCCGGCCAGGTAGGCCGGCCAGGGCTGGCGTACCGGCTCGTACCAGTTGCCGAAGCAGAAGAACTCATAGGCCGGCAGGCCGGCCAGGCGCAGCGCCTGGCGCAACAGCGCATAGGCCGGGGCGGCGGGGTCGAGCGGTCGGAAGGTCAGGCTGTCCGGTGAACCGGCCAGGCGCAGCGCAGCCTTGAGCAGCAGGGCCAGCCCCTGGGCACTGCTGGCAGCTGAGATCAAGGGGCTGTAGAGCGCGGTGTAGTAGTTGGCCAGCGACTTCAGTGCCAGGCGCTGCGGAAACCTGCCGCGCTGCTGCAACAGCGGCAGGGCCGTGGTGACGGCAGCGCCCTGGCGCAGCACCAGAAACCAGGCATTGCCAGCCACCCCGTCGACATGGTCGACGAAGTTGCGGTACCAGTCAGAACCGAATGCAAAGTTGTCCTGTTCCGCCACGGCGAAGAATGCCGCCACATCGGCCGGAAACTCATCCGGGTGCCTGAAAACTTCGACGGTCGGCGCCACGGCCTGGATCGGCGCCATCAGAAGCAGACGGCGAACCGGTCAGTGGCAACGCCCATGCGGCCAGGGCTCATGGCGACGATGCGGCGCTGCTGGCGACCGGCGCAGCCGCTGCCGCGGCGGGCTCGACCCACTGCTTGGCGGCAACGAGTCGCTGCTTCAGGTCGGGCTTGCTGAATCCCAATTCAATTGCCCGATGCGCCTGGGCCAAGGCCCGGGGGTAGTCTTTGAGATCCATGTACATCAGGCCGATGTTGTAGTGCGTGAACGGATTGTCTGCCGCCAAACCGGTCGACACTTCGAGCTGCTGGGCCGCTTCGGCAGGCCGCTTGTGAATTACCAGGTAATTGGCATACAACATCCGGGCGATCGCATCGTTGGGCTGGAATCTGAGGGCACGCTCGAAATAACATTCCACCGGGAAGGCCGCGCCAACCAGATGCTCACTCTTGACCTTGACCCCCAGCCGCATCAGGGCATTCAGGCCTTTGTGGTGGTTTGGAAATACCCGTAGCAGGTACTCAATATCGCCCGCGATATTCGCCCCGCTCTGGCCGCGCCGGAGTGATTCCACATCGGCATTGAAATGGTGCTTTTCGACCTGCAGGGCCTTGTCCCGCTCGACGCGGTAGTCAAACGGGCCATAGTGATTCTGCAAGTTGCCACAATTGGATTGAGCCTGTACCGTGAGCCCGGCGCCCGTAATTACCAGCGCAATCACCGCAGAAATCGTTGAAGTACGCATTCTCAATTCTCCACAAGCTGGCGGCGAGCTGACTTGACGCCACTCCTGGCGCCCGAGGCCGCGCGCAACCAGCCCAAGGTGGCCACCTCTGCAGCGCGCCGGTGCTCGGCCACCGAAAAGGTGTGATCGGCATCGGGCACCGTGTGGCGGGTCAACCGAGGGTGCCGCAAGGCCTTCTGCCATTTGGCACTGTTGCGTGAGTTTTCTTCAAATTCGTGCGCTGTGAAGTCGGCGCCGCTCAGCAGCAGCAGAACCTCCCCGTCGAAGCCGGCAAGGCCGGCCGCCATGCGGTCCTGGAAAGAGTCCCGAGCCGAATGCGAACGCAAGGTCGGCGCCCCGGCGCCCGCCGCCCGGCGCAGCCCGCCGGCCAACCCCGCCAAGGCCGACCAACCCACACCACCGCGCAGTAACTTGCGCCAGAACGCAGGCGTCAGCAAGCGCTGCAAATAATAGTGCTTGATCTGGGTGCGCGCCTGGCTGAGCTCGGACCGCACCCAGGGGTTGACCAGGCAAAGCCCCTGCACATCGGTATCGGGGCGGCTTTGCAGGTACAGCAGGGCCGCCGCTGCGCCGTCGCACAGACCCCAGAGGACCACGCGCCGGACCTGCGGCAGGCGCGCGCGCAGCGCACACACGGCCGCGTGGATATCGCCGTCCAGTTGATCGAAAGGCCGCATGGCACCATCGCTGTCGCCCATGCCGCGCACATCGAAGCGCAAGACCGCCACGCCCGCCGCAGCCAGTGATCGCGCCAGCTGCACGAACTGGCGGTGGCTGCCGGCGCGGTACTGGGGCCCGCCCACCACCACGATCACCGCCGTATCGGCAGGCTCTGCGGGCAGGCTGAGCACGCCCACCAACGCCGCTTGTTCGCACTCGAAGACCAGCGCCTGCTCGGTGACCGGCATCAGCATGTCATCCCGGTGATCGCTGCGGTGCTGGCCGTGATCAATGCTGGCGCTTCTTCGATCTCGACGGTCTGCCAAAAGGCGGGGCCGGCGACCACCCCGCTCCGGGCCTTGCAGGGGGTGGCCTGCCAAAGCGCGAACGCGGCCTTGGACGCCGGCAACAAACCGGGTTCGGGCCGGCTGCTGGTCTCCAGCCAGACCAGGGATTGCGCGCCGTCCGGCCGCACCAGGCTGGCCTGGGCCAGGCCATGGGCCACTGCAGGCGGCAATTCATAACCCGCCACCTCCAGGGCCTGGCCGGCCATGAGCGCGGCACGCAGATCGCTGGTGGTCTGGCGGCCCTGGCCGGCCAGGGCCTCGCCCGCCAGCTTCAGGCGCAGGAACTGGGTCAGCGCCGTTGAACCCGACACCACAGGCTGCCAGAACAAGAAATGGCTGGGGCCGCCGCGCAGCGCAGCGGCTTCGGCCGCCAGCAGGCAACCGGCCCGCAGGCCCCACCACCACAGCGGCGCGGCCTGGCGCGCCTGGGCCCAGGCCGCCAGCGCCAGCAGATCGTCCAGCCACTGAGCCCAACTTGCATCGGCGAATTCGCCGTCGCTGTCGCCGCAACCCTGCAGGTCCATCTGCAGCACGCCAAAGCCCTGGGCCGCCAGCGCACGCGACTGCAGCGCCGCCATGCGCCGGGACTTGTTCATCTCTTCGGCAAAGGGCGGCACATAGATCACCCAGGCCCACACCGCCTGCGTGGCGGGCCACCTTGCGATACAAAACCGCTGGCCGCCCGCCGCCATGGGCAGGAAAAAAGCCTGCATCTGCACTGGCGCGTCCGGCGCGACCTGCGCCAAGGCCTGCACGGGAGTCAAAGCGGCCTCAGCCACGGCCGGCAGCACTCAGGTGCCGACCTTGTGCTGCACGAAATCGACCAGCGAGCCCACGCTCGCGAAGACATCGCCGTCAATCTCGTCATCGTCGATGGCGATGCCGAAGCGCTCTTCCAGCGTGGTGATGAGGCTGACCACGGCCATCGAATCCAGCTCAGGCACGCAGCCCAGCAACGCGGTATCGCGCTGAAAGTCGGCCCCTCGCCCACCCAGGCTCAGCACCTCATCGAGTACCTGGATCACTTCCTGCATCACGTCCATCAAGCCTCCGGCGGGGTCATGCCCCTGAATACCTTCATTCTAGGTGGCGTGTTCAGGCCGATCGAGGCGGGCAGACAAGACCGAAGACACTGTGCGTGACGCAATTGGATGACCGACTTGGCACCCGGTCAAGGCAGGCGCCGCTGCGCTGCAGTGCTGGCGATGTGCAGTGCTAGACTGATATTCAAGCCGCCGCCACGTTTTATCACTCTCACGAGGGGCATGCTGGCGGGCCCGTCATTGTGCTGCGGCCCCAGGCGGCAGCCCGTGCCGGGCGCACGCAAGGCCGACCGCGCCTTACTGGCCACCCTGACCCTGATATCCACTGCGCTGGCTGCCCTGGGTCGACCACAACACCTTTGCTATCCGCCCGATGATCCCAACCCACTTCCTGCCTGCGCCATGAAAGTCGCCGTGTTGTCCTACCCGACCCTGTTCCAGACCGTCGGCGGCCTGAGGATGAAAGTGGGGCGTACGGTGGACGCACTGAACCGGCGCGGCATCGAGGCCCAGTTGATCGACCCGGTGCGCCAGAAATTGGCTGACTTCGACTTGGTGCACGTGTTCGCGCCCTACAACGGCAACAACCGCATCGTTGAACAGGCCAAGTCCGACGGCGTGCCCGTGGTGATGTCGACCATCCTCAACGTGCCCCTGTCGCATTGGGCCGGCGTCAAGGCGAGATTGATTTCCCGCCTGGTCGGCAAACTCACCGATTGGACCGTGACCACTGACTTTGCGCAGATGACCGCCGCAATGTGCCATGCCGACCACCTGGTGGCATTGGGCAAGGTCGAGAAGCGCAGCTTGATCGAAGGCTATGGCATACCGGCGGCCAAGGTCAGCATCGTGCACAACGGGGTCGGCGAGGAGTTTTTTCGCGCCACGCCGGCCGCTTTTCTGGCGCAGTACCCGATCCCGCAACCCTTTGTCTTGCACACCGGCATGGTCAGCGACGTGAAGAACCAGCTCGGTCTGATCCGCGCCCTCAAGAACGAAGCGGTGCCCATCGTGCTGATCGGCTATTGCGGCAAAAACGCGCAACCCTACCTGGACGCCTGCCTGGCCGAAGGCGGCGAGCGGGTGCACTACCTCAACGAGCTGCCCCATGGCGAGATGATCGCGTCGGCCTATGCGGCTGCAGCCGTGGTGGCCATCCCCAGCCGTCGCGAGGGCATGCCCAATTCCATCCTCGAAGGCCTGGCGGCCGACAAGCCCGTGGTGCTGACCAATAACCACACCATCGACATCGATCTGCCGACCGATGCCGCCATCCAAGTTGGCCCCGACGACCATGCCGCGATACAGCGCGCGGTCACCGGCTTTTTGCGCCAGCCGCCACCGCCGGGCCGGGCCCGCAGCTTGGTCAGCGCGCTGAGCTGGGAAGCCGTGGCGGACGAGTTGGCCGCGATCTATCGCAAGGTGAAAGCGTGAGTGCGGCCGAGATCGACTGCAATCTCTGCGGCGCCCATGATTCGACGCTGTTGACCACCAAGGACGGCTTCCAGGTACTGCGGTGCCGTCGATGCAGCCTGGTTTTCGTGGGCAATCCGCCCGACCAGACATTCCTGAGCCGGCATTACTCGTTCGCCGCCGGCTACCACGACGAGCTGAAAACCAATCCCGCGTCGGTTGAATTTCATGATGCCGAGGCCCGGCGCAACCTGGCGCTGCTGAGCCGCTACCGCCAGGGCGGCACGCTGCTGGACATCGGCTGCTCGACCGGCCTGTTCCTGGCCAAGGCCAGGGCCGCCGGTTGGGTGGTGCGCGGCAACGAATATTCGGCCGACTCGGCCCAGGTCGCACGCGCGACCCATGGGCTGAACGTGGTCAGCGGCGCCTTGCAGCCCGACAGCTTTGCCGCTGCGTCTTTCGATGTGATCACGCTGTGGGATGTGCTCGAGCACGTACCCGATCCGCAATCCACCGTGCGGCTGGCGGCGTCGATGCTGAAGCCGGGCGGACTGCTGGTGGTGAAGACACCGAATGTCGACGGCCTGTATCCACGATGGTCGCTCAAGGCCTTGCCCCATGTCGGGTTCTGGGGTCACCCCGAACCGCCGGGGCATCTGTTCCAGTTTTCGGTCCGCACACTGGGCCGCATGGTGGCCGCTGCGGGGCTGGACCCGGTCGGCACCGCCCATGCCCGGATCCCGCTGAATTATTCGTTTGGCACGGTCTCGCAGTGGTTCCGGTCCTTGAAGTGGGCCGCCTACTGCCTGGCCTTCATTCCCCTGGCCTGGGTCGGGCCGCTGCTGCGCTCGGGCGACGACATCACGCTGGTGGCCCGGCGCAAGCCCTAGGCAGACCCCACCTTGAACCGCAGGCACCCGCCTGCCCTGCCGGCCACGCCCCCTTCATGCCCGACGCCGCACCTCGATGCCCCGCCTAACCCTGACCCACCCTGGCCCTGCGGCCGCCCGCCTGCCATGACACTCGGCCGGCGCATGGCCATGGGCGGCCTGATGCTGGTGTTGTTGCGCCTGTCGGTGCGGGTGATCGGCCTGATCAGCACCATGATCCTGTTCCGGATCCTGGTGCCCGATGACTTCGGCTTGATTGCCCTGGCAGGTGTGGCCATCGGCCTGGTCGAGGTCTTCGCCGAGTTCGGTTTCGACCTGGCCCTGATCCGCAAGCAGAACGCCACCCGCAACGACTATGACGTGACATGGTCACTCACCCTGTTGCGGGGCCTGCTGGTGGCCGCCGTGGTGCTGGCCCTGGCCCAGCCGGCAGGCAGCTACCTGGAGGACGCCCGCCTGACCACCCTGCTTTACTGGATGGCACTGGTGCCGGTGATCGACGGACTGCAGAACCCGGGCGTGGCCGATTTCAGCAAGAACCTCACCTTTGGCAAGGAGTACAAGCTCAAGGTCAGCCAAAAACTGATCGGCTTCGTGGTCACGATCTCGGCCGCGCTCTGGCTGCAAAACTACTGGGCGCTGGTGATCGGCCTGCTGACCGGCCGCCTGGTCGGCCTGGTGTTGAGTTATCTGATGCACGACTTCCGTCCGCGCTTCAGCTTGCTGGGCGCCCGGGAGGTATTCAACTTCTCGATTTGGGTGATGTTCAACAATGTCATCCTGTATGCCGGCAACCAGACCGACAAGGTGCTGATCAAGCAGTATCACGATGTCCACACCGTCGGTATCTTCCGGGTCGCCGAAGAGATCTGCAGCATCGTGATGGAGTTTGTCTGGCCGGTCGAGCGGGCCCTCTATGCCGGCTATGCCAAGCAAGCCGGCAATCTGGACGCGATACGCCAGACCCTGCTCAAGAGTGTCGCATTCGTGGCCATGATCGGCCTGCCGCTGAGCATCGCACTGCTGGTCATGGCCGAGCCCGCGGTCAGCCTGCTGCTGGGGCCCAAAGGGCTGCCGGCCGTGCCGTTTGTGCAGGTGCTCTGCCTGCACAGCGCACTGCGCAGCAGCATCGCCGGCATCCTGCCGGTCTTCATGCCACTGGGCCGCCCGCACATCAATACCCAGGTGGTATTCAGCAATGTCGGGGTGCGCCTGGCGCTGCTGTTCGGGCTGTTCCCGGTGATCGGCATGATGGCGGCACCGTGGTCACTGGTGGGCGGCACGGCCACCGGCTGTGCCATCGCGATCTGGCAGGTCACCCGCCTGCTCCAGTTGCGCTGGTACGACATGCCCCTGGCGCTCTGGCGTACGGTTCTGGCCACCGGATTGATGTTCGGCGCCGGCCACTGGTGCACCGCTCTGCTGCAAGGCAGTTGGGTTGCCCAAAGCAGCATCGCCACCCTGTTGATCCAGGCCAGCCTGGCGATGGCGGTGTTCTTCCTGACCTTGTTCGGGCTGTGGCGCCTGTCCGGCCGGCCGGACGGGCCCGAAAGCCAACTCACCGACCTGCTGCTAGAGCGCCTGCGCCGCGGCGCTTCACCCGCCTGACCCTGCGCAACCGGGGATCTTGTGGTCCGGCCGGCCGCTTGTCAGGCGACCGTCATCGAGCGGCTCTGTTCTTGAACAAGCAAACCACCCGATCAAAGCGCATGTCCACCAGATCAAAACCCCGCGCCAGCAGGTAATTGATGACCGGCGTGGCGGTCTGTTCCTGCTTCAGACCGCGCTCCGGGCCCAGATCGGCGGCAATGTAGTCTATGCGCGCCAACCACTGCTGCGCGCCCTCCAGGATTTCGGGCTCGGCGCCTTCGGCCTCCAGCTTGAGCAAGCGTATCCGGGGCGGGTTGACCGAATCGAGCAGGCTGTCCAGGCGAATCGCAGGCACCTCGGTCACCCGCTGGTATTGGTCGATCTCGAATACCGAACTGTCTGCAGTCTCGCCGCAACTGTAAAACTTCAGCACCGTATCCTCTTTCCAGAGCACTTTACGGATGGTGCGCGCCTGGCCACCAAAAATATTCTTGTCGGCGCAATTGGCCTCCAGGGTTTCAGGCTCGATCGCCAGGATGTGCAAGTCGGCTCGCTGCCGAAGCAGCCAACTCGATACCTCACCCACGTTGGCCCCGCAATCCACTACCCAATCCCCTGGCTGGAACTCTATTGAATCAACCATGTACTGGGCGGCGAGTTTTCCAAGGAATCTTTCAACACCTTCGGTGTAGCGCCGAAACCGGGTGTTGCGGCAAAACCAGAATTTATCGGCGCCATCGTCAGCCTGCATGCAGGATGAGACCGGATCGTAGTCGAGCCGAACCGGGTAGCGCCATAACACCGCATTGAGTGGTTTGAAGCCCAAGACAAAGCGTTCGGCGGGTTGCAGCATCAGGTAATGCTTGATATTTTTTGAAATAAAATTGAACATACCGCTCCAGGATTATCGCTGATCTCATGCGCGCAAAGTGATGCGCAAGAATAAACCGGCAACCATGCCGCCGACCTCTCGCCTGGCCGCGCAACCTTGGCCGGTCAGGTCTTGCTCACTGCGGTCCGACATTAGGCCTGGATAACCCATGAAAACTACCGGAGCGCGGCACCTGTGCGCCATATCCCTCGGTTTTCATCCACTGTGATGCCACCACCATCAGAACCAGCAAATAATACGGCAGATCGAAATAAGCCAAGCTGAGAAACGCGCCGCCGACGGCATACGCCGCCAAACTGACCTGGCACATGGCGCCCAAGTTTGATATCCACTGGGTTTCGGCCTTGTTGCGGGCAGCCACCCGCAGCCGTCCGGCAAAACGCCAGACCAGCACCCAGAGCGTCAAAAACAGCGCCAGGCCGATGAAGCCATGCTCGCCCAGTATTTGAAAGTAGATGCTGTGGGCGGCATGTAAATCTTCTGGCACAGGCGCGTAACGGTTGAACACCTGAGGCGTGTAAATATCGAAGCCACCGCCAAAAAAGTTCGCCCGCGCCAAGTTCCAAGCCATCCACCAGGCGTTGATACGACCCATCGCAGATTCGTCTGCCTGGTAATCGCCAATGGTATTCATGCGCTGGAACCAGGTGTCGGGCAAAAAATTCAGCATCAGCAGCGCGACCGCCAGAAACGAGACGCCAGACCACAGACGGTTCTTGCCGCGCCACCACATCACGGCCGCCATTGCAGAAAGGGCAAGCAAGGCGCCGCGCGATTGACTGCCCATGCTGGCAACCGCCGTCAAGATCATCGCGGCCAACAGGCCGCGCCGAACCCACAGATTGCTTGATTCGTAGCGCAAGACCTGCATCAAGGGGATGGTCATGATCAAGGCCAAAGCCAACTCATTATTGCCCTCGATGTAGCTGCCCACCGGTCCCCAGACGTGGTGACTGCCGCCGGTGGCCAAGGTGAATATCCCACCCTTGACCCCGTAAAGCCCGAGCGAGATCACCAGGGCCCAGAGCAGCGCCATGATCTGTCGCCTGGTCTGGACGAGGCCAAGGGTGATAAGGATCATGAAGTCGATCTTCATGACCTTGATCCATTGGTAATAACTGTTGGTCGGATTGAACGAAAACAGGTAGGTGACGCAAAACCACAGCGCCAGCAGGATGAACACCACCGTGGGCGCGGTGAAGGTGAATTTCCAATCCTTGCGGTTGAGCACCAGGCCCAGCACCGTGGCGCCGGCCACGATGGCGGCCACCGGCATGTTGTAGAGCACCCAGCTCAGCCGGTGCGGGTTCATGATGCTGATCACGGTCCAGGCCAGCACCCCGATCCATGGCGCCCTGAGGGACCAGACGGTCGGGATGAGGATCAGCAGTGCCAGCAGTAAATCACGCATCGGTCACAGGCTTTCCGAACCCCGGGGCCAGGCCGACACCTTGCTGGTGATGTAGCGGTACTTGCCCGATTTTTCCAGGTCGATATGGTCGACCAACGCCACCTCGATACGGGCCTCCGACCCCAGGCGTTGCCGGAAGCGCGCGGTCAGCTGCGGCAGGTCGGCGGGGTTGAAGTCCGGCTCGACCACCAGTTCAAGCTCGGTCAAGGTCACCGATTGCTGGACGATCTTGAAGGATTTGATACCGGCGGTCTCGCGGATCAGGTAGGTGAAGGCGCCGCCGGGGATGGCTGTGCCGTCACCGGCGGCAAGAAAGTCGACCGCGCGGCCCTGGATCTCGCGCAGCACCGGCAGGCCGCGGCCACAGGGGCAGGCGCTGGTGCCCAGGATGCCGACATCGCCGGTGCGGTAGCGGATGAAGGGGAAATCGTGGGTGGCGAGGTGGGTGACGACGATCTCGCCGGCCTCGCCAGGCGTCGTCGGCTGGCCATCGCCATCCAAGGTCTCGACGATGATGTCTTCGGCGGTGATGTGCAGCTGGCCGGACGGGCATTCGTGGGCAATGAAGCCGGCGTCGCGCCCGCCATAGCCATTGGCCACCGGGCAGCCAAAGACCTGGCTGATCAGCTCCCGCTGCTGCGGGTAGAGCGTCTCCGCCGTGACGAAGGCCACCCGGATACCCAGGTCGTCCATCTTCACACCCTCGCGCCGCGCATATTGGGCGATGTAGGCCAGCGAGTAGGGGTAACCGAACAGCATCCTGGGCCGCACCCGGCGGATGCCGGCCAGAAAGCCGGCCAGCCGGGCCTCGCTCATCTCGAAAGCCGGCAGCATGGTGCTGCGCAGAATCCAGTCGCGCAGCGTGCGCAGCTTGTCCTGCGACCCCACCTCGATGGGTGACCCCCAGATCACCACCTCGGGGTCGCCGATGTCCACGCCCCACCAGCGGGTGGCGCGCCACTTGGCCGCCACGTCATGGCTGACCCGCCGCTTGCCGATGAAAAATACCAGCGGCTCTCCGGTGGACCCCCCGGTGGTGAAGCGCGACAGGCCGGGCGAGTGGCGGTGCTTCATGTCCGCGGTGTTCGCGCGTATGAGCGCCTTGGTCAGGAGGGGCAGTTTCTGCAGCACGTCCAGGCTGTCGATCGCCGCCGGCCGGATGCCGCGATCGGCCATCAGCCGGCCGTAGTAGGGCACGTGGTCGGCGGCATCGGCCAGCAGGGCCTGCAGCCGGCGCAATTGCAGCGCCTTCAACTGCGCGGGCGACCACCATTGGGTCTGCTCCATCTCTCGGTGCACGGCCACCGTGCTGTGGCCCTTCAGGCGCTCTTGCAGCGGGAACAAGACGCCGGCAGCCAGTCGGGTGTAGAGATCCATGGTGCTCAGCGGGGTGGGCTCGGACTCAGAGACTGAGAGGATTTCGAGCGTGACCGAGCAACGCCACAAAACGTGCTCGATCTAGACGCAAAGCGCAGCCATAGCCCGGGCTATGGCG
>JAYUQJ010000052.1:0-5439 GCA_043756825.1 Betaproteobacteria bacterium
GCAGCCGTGCGGCGCGCGTCGGCCGCGCGCCCAGCCGCTGGGGCGGTACGCAGCCCTACACTGCAGGGCTTTTTTCCACTGGCGCGGCTGCCTGCTGTCGCACGCACCCCGCCGCCACCCTCATCCGTAGCCTTGGGCACACCGATGCTGAACTGGTTTACCAAGTACCGCAGCCCCTTCGCTGCCAAACCCGCCGCCGCCAAGACCGCCGCAACGGCCAAGCCGGGCCAGGCCGCCGCCGATGACAAGGCCAGCGCCGCCGACAAGGCCCAGCGCAAGGCTGTCAACCGGGCCCAGCAGGCCGAAGCCGAGCAAGCCGAGTGGGCGCCGCGTTTGCAGGCCGCCCTGGGTGATGAGGCCGCCGTGCTGCAACTGGCGCTGACTTGCCCGGTGCTGGCCCTGCGCCAGGCGGCCGTGGAGGCCCTGCAGTCCGAAGATGGGCTGCGCCAGGCCGAGGTCGGCCTGCGCAACAAGGACAGGCGCGTGCACCAGGTGGCCAAGCGGCGTTTCGAGGCGGCGGTGCTGCGGCGCGATACCCAGGCCCGGGCCCAGGCCCTGTTGGTACAGGCCCGCCAGCGGGTAGGTCAGGCCGTGGTGCCGGTCAACCACCTGGTGGCGCTGGACCGTGACTGGGCCGCGCTCGACACTGCCCTGATGGACCCGGACCTGGTCGAGGCCTTCACCCAGGTGCGCCACGATCTGGGCGGCTTGGCCCAGGGCCAGGCCGAGCAGCAACAGCGCCTGCAGCGCCGCCAGCAACAGGCGCGCCAGTTGGCGGCGGCCTTGTCTGCTGCTTGCCAGGCCTGGGTCGACACGCTGGCCGATGGCGCAGATGGCGCCGTTGACCCGGACCCGGCGGCAGCCCTGGCCGCCGATCTGCAGGCCGCCGCACGGGCGGCGCAGGCCTGCCTGGATTTGGTCGACGAACCGCCCTTGAACGCGGCGCAGGCGCAATCCCTGGCCGCTGCGGTGCAGGACGCTGCGGCCTTGGTGGCGCGCTGGCAGTGGTTGCGGGCCGAAACGGCGCGCACCCCGCCGGCGTCGATGGTCGCGGCGGTCGGCCCTGCGGAGGCCGCCACGCCAGCGGCGCCCGACCGCCCCGAAGCCACGCTGACAGACGTCCCCATGCCAGCGACTGCGGCAGCGGCAACCGAGGCGCCGCAGGCGTCCGAGGCATCTGATGCATCTGATGCATCTGAGGCGTCCGTGGCGTCCGAGGCGTCCGAGGCGGTCGTCGCGCCGCAAGCCTTGGACAGCAGTGCCGGTGCAGCCACCGAAGCCGACCTGCCGCCCGGGCAAGCTGTCAATGCCGAGCCTGTCGAGGCAGCGCCAGCCACCGAGCCTGTCGACATGCAGGGTGACCCGACCGCCCAGCCGGCCGCCGCAGCGCTACCTGACGCCCCTGCCCCTGCCCCTGCCCCGGCCCCGGCGCCCGCGGTGGCGCTGGCCGACGCCTGGCAGGCCCTGCCCACCGTGGGCCAGGCTGTCTGGGCGGCGGCGCTGGACCGGCGCTTTGCCGACCTGCAGCGCCAGCGCCGGCCGGTTGCGGCGCCGCCCCTCGTGCGCCCGCCCCGGCGTGCCGCCGAAACGCCGCGCGGCCTGTCCACAGCCCAGCGCGAAGCCATGGTGCGCCACCTGGACCTGGCCGACCAGGCCTTGGCCGAGGGCCACCTCGGCCCCCTGCAGCAGCATCTGCAGGCCTTCGACCAGATCGCTGCGCGGGGCCCGGCCCTGGCGTCGGGCGATGCCCTGGGCCAGCGCGCCGCTGCGCTGCAGGCCGAACACCAGCGCCTGCGTGGCTGGCAGCAGTGGGGCGGCGGACGTGCCCGCGACGACCTGGCCGCCGAGGCCGAGGTGCTGGCCCGCGCCACCGCCGCCGCTGCCGACCCCTTGTTGGCCGATGCCCCCAAGCTCGACCTCTCGGCCCATGCCGAGGCGATTGCGGCCCTGCGCGGGCGCTGGCGCGAGCTCGATCGCCTGGGCGCCCCCGCCAACCAGGCCCTGTGGCAGCGCTTCGACGCCGCGCTCAAGGCGGCCTACCAGCCCCTGGCCGAACGGCAGGCGGCCCAAAAAACCCAGCGTCTGGAGAACCAGCAGGCCCGCGAGGCCTTGTTGGCCACCCTGGAGGCTTGGCCGCCCGGGGCCACCGGCGCCGCTGCGGCTGCCGAGCCGGCAGACGCACCCGCCGATCCGCCCCTGGAAGACGCCGGCTGGAAAGAGCGCCTGCGTCTGCTCGACCGCTTCCACACCGCCTGGCGCCAGCTCGGCCCGCTCGAGCACACCGTGCCGGCGGCCGCGCGCGAGGCCCTGCGCCAGCGCCAGCAGCGTGTGCTGGAGCGTCTGGAGGCGCCTTTGCAGCAGGCCCGTCGCGAGGCCGCTGTCCGCCGCGAGGCCCTGATCGCGCAGGCCGAGGCCCTGCTGGCCCAGGCCGCCCAGGCGGCACAGCGGCCCGCGCCCGCCGCAGACGCCGGACGTCGTTTCGGCGGGTCTGGCGACCCGCAACGGCGCGGCTTCGCCGACGACCTGCAGCAGCAGGTGCGCAATCTGCAGGCCGAATGGCAGCAGCAGGCGCGTGAGCTGCCGCTGGCGCGGGGCGTCGAGGCGGCGCTCTGGGGGCGCTTCCGCGCCGCCTTGGACGCGGTTTTCGCCCAACGCCAGGTCGCCTGGCAGGCGCGCGATGCCGAGGTGGCGGCTCAGCAGGCCGGGCGCGAGGCCTTGATCGGCCGTCTGCTGGACCTGCCGGCCGATGCCCCCGGCGCCGACGCCCGGCGCGTGCTGGGCGAGGTGGACCAAGCGTGGCGCCAGCTGCCGGCCGACCTGCCGCGCGGCGCGGCATCGGTGATCGAGGCGCGGTTCCGTGACGCGCGCCAGGCCGTGCAACAGCGCCTGGCGGATGCCGCTGCGCGGCATTGGCAGGCCTGGTGCGACGCCTTGTCCGACGGCCTGCAGCACGCGGTGCAACGCGAGCAGGCCGGCGCCGAGGCCGCCGTGCCTGCGGACACCGCGGCTGAGCTGCCCGCCGATCTGCCCGCCGCATGGGCCCGTGCGCTGGCCGACCGTGCGGCCGCGCCGCTGCTTGCCGGCCCCTTGTCGGCGGCCGCTTTCGACGCCCTGATGCTGCCGCTGGAGGCGGCGCTGGACATGCCGGCCACGGCTGAGCAACAGGCCGCGCGCCGCCTGCTCAAGCTGCAGGCCCTGAAGCAGACGCTGGAGGGCCGGGCCGCACCTGTCGCAGCGGCGGCCAGCCCGGCCGATGCCCTGTTGGCCGCCTTGCGCCAGGCCCGGCTGCCTGCTGCGCAGCAGCAGCGCGTGCTGGCCGTGGTGGCGGCCCTGTGCCGCGCCGGGCCCGGTGCGCTGGGCCTGCCCCAGCCCAGGGTCTGAGGGCGCCCCAGGGGCCGGCCACACCGTGGCGGGTCCCCGCCCCGGGAGGGGCGGCGTGCGGTGGGTTGAGGGCATGCGCGGCAGGCCACCCGGCCCGGGTCAGCCCCGACTTTGCTGAAGCCAGGGCTTGGCCGGGCCTGTTCGGCTGCAGCGCCGTCGTCATGTCAAAATCCTAGGGATTGACAGGGAGCCTGTTCTGGCTGGCACGGCGCGACAGACGCCCGACACCGGCCACACAAGCGCGCTGGATTGCTCCTTGGCCCGAACCGGGCCGAGGGCTTCCCCAGGCGCGCCGCCAAGGCTTAACTACATGAACGCTCGCCATTCCCACATCGTTGCGATCCGGCGCGCCGGGGTCGTCGAAGGCCACCAACTGCGCTTCGACGGGGGTGGGCCGGGCCAGTCCCGCTACTTCTCGTCGCGCAAGCATGGCGGTGCCGACCTGGCGTTGCAGGCGGCCCGGCAGGTGGCCGGCGATCTGGGCCTGCCGCCGGCGCGTGCCCAAGGGGGGCGCCGGGCGCTGCGCCTGGAGTCCCGCCGCAACACCTCGGGTGCCGCCGGCATCCGGTTTGATTGGGTCAGTGCGACCTCCGCGCCCATCCTGCGGGTGGTGGCCACCTGGCAAGACCGGCAAGGCAGGTCGCGTCGGGCCTCGTATTCGGTGGAGCACAACGGCCTCGACGGTGCGCTCGATCTGGCCTGCGCCGCGCGCAGCTCCTGCGGTGCGCCCCTGCCCGACCGCACCACCTTGCTGCTCAAGCTGACCGAGGTCTACCGCAGCGGCCTACGCCCGGGCTGAGCCGCGGGCGCGGGCCGCCCGCGCTTTGCAGCTGCCCAGGTGCTCTGGCGATCAGGCTGCCGTCCGGGCCCCGCCCGCGCGCCACTGCGCCATCAGCCGGTCCCATTTGGGCCGCACCGCCGCCAGGTGGCGGGCCTTGACATGGCCGTAGCCGCGGATGTCCTCGGGCAGGCGGGCGATCTCTACCGCGGCGCCCAGGTTGGCGGCGTTCAGGCCGCGCAGCAGCTCGGTGACCGTGGCCTGGTAGTCGGCGATCAAGGCGCGCTCCATGCGGCGCTCCTCGGTCTTGCCGAAGACATCGAAGGCGCCGCCGCGCAGGCCCTTCAACCGGGCCAGCACGGCAAAGCCGCTGCGTATCCACGGCCCGAAGCGCTGCTTGACCAATTCGCCCTTGGCATTGGTCTTGGCGATCAGCGGTGGCGCCAGGTGGTGCACCACCTGGTAGTCCTTGCCCATCTCGCCCTCGAACATGCCGGCGATCTGGTCGGTGAAGGCCCGGTCGGTGTGCAGCCGCGCCACCTCATATTCGTCCTTGTAGGCCATCAGCTTGAACAGGTAGCGGGCCACCGCCTCGCTCAGCCGGCTTCCACCCAATGGGGCCTCGGCCGCCTTGACCTGGTCGATGAAGGACGCGTAACGGGCGGCATAGGCAGCATCCTGGTAATCGGTGAGGAAAGCCACGCGCTTGCTCACCATCTCGCCCAGCGAGGGCTTCTTGACGAACTGGATCACCTGCTGGGCCTTGAACAAGGCCTGCACTTCGGCCAGGTCGTGGGCGCAGCGCCGGCCCCACTCGAAAGCCGCCTTGTTGTTGTCGATCTGGGTGCCGTTGAGCTCGAAAGCGCGCAGCAGTGCGGCCTGGCTCAGCGGCACCTGGCCCTTTTGCCAGGCATAGCCCAGCAGCAGCGGGTTGGCGTAGATTGCGTCGCCCAGCAATTGCACCGCCACTTGCTCGGCGTCGAACAGGCCGAGATGGCTGCGGCCCACGGTGGCCGTCAAAGCGGCCTCGCAGCCGGCGGTGGGGGCCTGCCAGTCGGGGTTGCCGACAAAGGCCGCCGTGGGCGTGGCGTGCGAATTGAGCGCCACATAGGTGCCACCCTCGCGCATCAGCGCCAGCGTGGACTTGCCGGCGGCGACGATGCCGTCGCAGGCGATCACCAAATCGGCCTTGGCGGTGTCGACCTTGGTGGTGTGGATCAGCTCGGGCGCGGCCGCAATCTGGATATGGCTCCAGGTGGCGCCGCCCTTCTGCGCCAGGC
>JAYUQJ010000053.1:0-5423 GCA_043756825.1 Betaproteobacteria bacterium
GCTGGCGGCAAAGGCGCCATTGCCGGTTTTCACGTCCATCACCAGGCCTTGCAATCCGGCGGCGAGTTTCTTGGACAGGATGCTGGCGGTGATGAGCGGAATCGACTCGACCGTGGCGGTGACATCGCGAATCGCATACAGGCGCTTGTCGGCTGGCGCCAGTTGTGCCGTCTGGCCGACGATGGCGCAGCCAGCTTGGCGCACCGTTGCACGGAACAATTCGTTGCCGGGCGCGGTGTTGTAACCAGGGATGCTGTCGAACTTGTCCAGCGTGCCGCCGGTGTGGCCCAGGCCGCGCCCGGAAATCATCGGCACAAACGCGCCACAGGCGGCCATGATGGGCCCTAGCATCAGGCTGACCTTGTCGCCCACGCCGCCGGTGGAATGCTTGTCCAGCAGCGGCCCGGCCAGCCCGGCATCGTGCCAGCGCAAGACCTCGCCCGACAGGGTCATCGCACGGGTCAGCGCCACGCATTCGGCCCGGCCCATGCCGTTGAGCAGGATGGCCATGGCCAGCGCCGCCACCTGGCCCTCGCTCCAGCTGCCATCGACCAGGCCGCGCACGAAGGCATCGATCTGCGCCGGGCTCAGCGCACCGCGGTCGCGCTTGGTGCGGATGATCTCGGCTGGCAGCATGAGGGGCGCGGTTGCGCGTTTCAGTAATTGCCGGCGCCAGCGTCGTCGGCGTCGGCCTGCCCGGCCAGCACCGCTTCGATGTCACCCAGCAGGCCGCTCGCACCAAAACGCAGGCGCGCCGGCGTGAGGGCCGACTCGCCCAGAATCTGCCGGGCCAGTCCGATGTAGACCGCCGCATCGGCCACCCTGCGGATGCCGCCCGAGGCCTTCAAGCCCACCGTGGCGCCGCGTGGGTGGCGGGCGATGGCCTGCAGCATGATCCGGGCCGCTTCGGGCGTGGCGCCGGTGGCGGTCTTGCCGGTGCTGGTCTTGAGAAAATCGACGCCGCCGTCCAGGCCGATGCGGCAGGCCAGGTCGATCAGCGTGGGATCGGCCAGGTCGCCGGATTCCAGGATCAGCTTGAGCGTGCGGCCGGCGCAGGCCGCCCGCACGGCGCTGACCAGCGCCAGCGCGGCGGCCGCGTCACCGCGCTGCAGGGCGCGCCAGGGCAGGACCAGGTCGATCTCGTCGCCGCCGGCGTCGATGATCTGGCGCGCATCGGCCAGCGCCGCCGCCGTATCGGTGCCACCGAGCGGAAAATTGGCCACCGCCGCGACCCGGATGCCGGCCGGCAGCGCGGCCCGGGCCTGGGCCACGAAACGCGGCCAGACGCACAGCGCAGCCGGCTGGCCCGCCGGGCCCAGCGCCCGGGCGCACAGCGCGGCCAGGGCCGGGGCATCGTCGCTGTCGTTCAGGCTGGTCAGGTCCAGGCAGGCCAGGGCCACGCGGGCCGTGGCCGTGTCAACGGGCAGGGGGCGGGTCATCACAGGCGCTCGGGGTGGGCGGCGGGTTCAGAACACAAAGGCCTGGCGCGACCAGAATTCGCGCAGCAGCAACAGGCCGGGCGAACTGGCGCGGTCGGTGTCGACCTGGGCCTGCCGCGCGCACCATTCAGCGCTGGACAGCGCCAGCAGGTCCGACGGGGTGGGCCGCGACAGGCCCATGTACCAGGACCCGAACTGGCGCGCCGCCACCGGCGCATTGAGCAGTTCGATCAGGCCGGTATGGCGCCGGCTGTTGCGGATGCGGACATAGGTCTCGGCCATCGCTGCGGCCTCGCCCTCGAAATACTGCATGAAGCTGCCGTCACAGTAGAGCAGCACACCCGAGATGTGGTTTGTGCGGTTCAGGCGGCGGGCCTCGGCCAGCAGGTCTTCGAGCTGGGGCGTGCCCATGGCCGGGACTGCCGAGCTGACATAGACGACGCAATGCAGGCCGGCCGGGCCCGCAGGGGCGGCGGGCGCCGTCAACGTCGCTCCACCAGGTCGCCGGGCGCGTAGTCGGCCGCCTTCAGCGGGCTGCGGCCGGCGATGAAGCTGCGCAGCACGTCAGCATCGTTGAAGCCCGAATCGAGATAGCCCGGGTGGCTGTTGAGCCTGGGATAACCATCACCGCCGGTGGCGGTGAAATTGGTGATGGCCAGGCGGTAACGCCGCGCCGCGTCGATCGGCTGGCCGCCGATACGGGCCTCGACCAGGGTGTCGGCCTCGATGCGCATCTGCACCCCGGCGGTCTGCGGGAACGCGCCCGAACCGGGTGTCATCCGGGCCGCAGCCCGCAGGTAGTCCAGCAGTTCGGCACCGCTGAGGGTGACCACCGCCACGGTGTTGGCGAAGGGCTGCACCTTGAGCACATCGCGGTAGCTGATGGTTCCGGCCGGCAGGCTGTCGCGCACGCCGCCGCTGTTGAGCAGGGCCAGGTCGGCGCCGGTGCGCTCCATCATGGCCCGGGCGATCATCGTGCCCAGGTTGGTGGGCTGCCGGCGCACGCGCTCGCGGTCGCCATCCATCACGCCGTCGGCCGCCCCCACCGGCACGTTCAGGCGCGCCTGACCGGCCGACTGGAAGGGCTGCAGAAAGGCCTTGACGCCTTCGTCTTCGGCGATTGGCTCGGTGAAGGGCACCCGCTTGCCGTCAGCCAGCCGGCGCTTGAGGTTGACCGGGATCAGCTGGTAGCTGACCAGGTTGACCTGGCCGCCGTCGATCACGAAGTCGGCCCGGCCCACGTACTTGCCCCACTCATGCGCCTGCACGATCCACGCGCCGTTCTGGCGGTCGGGTGCGCAGGGCGTGCCGGGCACATAGGCGGTGTGGCGCTGGTTCTCGGCCGACATGCACACCGGGTGCTGGCTGTGGCCGCCCACCACCAGGTCCAGCCCGGGCACGGCGCGCGCCATCTCCACGTCACCCGGCGCATTGACGCCGCGCTGGCCGCCGGGATAGTGGCCCATGTGGGTGGTGGCGATGACCATGTCGGCCTGGCCGCGCAAGGTGGGCACCAGGGCTGCGGCCTCGGCGATGGGCCGGCGGATCTCGATGCCCTTGAGGTTCTCGGGCAGCACCATCTTGTGGGTGTCGTCGGTGGTCAGGCCCATCACCGCGATACGGTAGCCACCGCGCTCGAAGACGCGGTAGGGCTCGAACATGCGCCGGCCGTCCTGGTAGATATTGGCCGCCAGCATCGGAAACTGCAGCCAGCCGCGCTGCTTGGCCAGCACCGCAGGCGGCTTGTCGAACTCATGGTTGCCCACCGCCATCGCGTCATAGCCGAGCAGGTTCATGCCCTTGAAGTCGGGCTCGGCGTCCTGCAGGTCGCTCTCGGGCACGCCAGTGTTCACATCGCCGCCGTCCAGCAGCAGGCTGTGGGCACCGGCCGAGGCCACCTCGGCGCGCAGCCGGTCGATCAGGGTCTTGCGCGCGGCCAGGCCGTACTCGCCGTCACCATTGGCCCAGAAGCGGCCATGGTGGTCGTTGGTGTGCAGGATGGTCAGCTTCAGCGGCGCACGGGCGGGCGGCGTGGCACACCCGGCCAGCAGCAGTGCGCTGGCCAGGGCGGTCCAGGCCGGACGGCGAAGCAACGGTGGTTTCATAAGTGCTTCTCCTCGGATCTCAGGCCCGCATCGTGCCATGCCCGGCAACGCACGGTCCTACAGCGCCAGCACCGGCACGATCGCCGCCAACAGCCGCGCCGCCACAGCCGAGGTGGCCTGGGCCGTTTGCAGGGTGTGGGCATGGCTCAGGGTCTCGGCGGCCATGCCGGCGCCCATATTCGTCAGCATCGACAGACCCAGCACCTTCAGGCCGGCATGGCGCGCCAGGATGGTCTCGGGCACGGTGCTCATGCCCACCGCCTGCGCCCCCAGCAACTGCAGCATGCGGATCTCGGCCGGCGTCTCGAACTGCGGGCCCAGCACCCAGGCATAGACACCCTCGTGCAGCGTGATGCCGGTGGCTGCGGCCGCTGCGGCGGCCTGGTCGCGCAGGACGGCGTCGTAGGCCGAGCTCATGTCGATGAAGCGGCTGGCCCCGGGCTCGTCGTGCAGGGGGGTACGCTGCACGATGTTGAGGTGATCGCTGATCAGCATCAGCGCGCCCGGCGGCATGGCCGGTGTCAGGCTGCCGGCGGCATTGGTCAACAGCAGCGCGCCGCAGCCCAGCGCGGCCAGGGTGCGGATCGCACCCTTCATGCCGCCGGCATCCCCGGTCTCGTAGGCATGCTTGCGGCCGCGCAGCAGCGCCACGGCCACGCCGCCGATGCGGCCCAGCCGCAGGCTGCCGGCATGGCCGGCCACGCCCAGCACCGGGAAGGCCGGCAGGTCGGCATAGGGCAGGTCGACCGCGCCCTGCACCAGGTCGGCCACGCCGTCCCAGCCCGAGCCGAGCACGATGCCCAGCCGGGGCGACAGGCCCGGGGCGGCGGCCTGGAGGCGGGCCGTGCTGGCGGCGATGGCGTCTTGCAAGGTTTCAGGATTCATGGCGGGCTGAAGCGGACAGGTGGCCGGGCCCGAAGCTGGCCGGCAGCAGCTGGCCCAGGGTGTAACGCTGGCGCACCGTGTGCAAATCGCCGGCCCAGACGGGGATGGCGTCGTCGGCAAACTCGCGCAGGCGCTGGCGGCAGCCGCCGCAGGGGGTTACCGGTGGCGCCTTCGCACCACCGGCCACGCCCACCACCACCGCCGCCAGGATGCGCCTGCCGCCGGCCAGCACCAGGTGGGCGATGGCCGAGGCCTCGGCGCACTGGCCCTGCGGGTAGGCGGCGTTCTCGACATTGCAGCCGGCATGCACCCGGCCGTGTTCGTCCAGCAGCGCGGCGCCCACCGCAAAGTGGGAGTAGGGCGCATAGGCCCGCTCGCGCGCGGCGCGGGCGGCGGCCAGCAGGGCCTGCATCACAGCTTCGTCGACCATCGCCTCAGCGCTCCTTCACGTAAGGGACACCCAGCGCCGCCGGCGCGCGCGACCGGCCGACGAAGCCGGCCAGCAGCACCACCGTCATCACATAGGGCAGGGCCTGGATGGCCTGCACCGGCACCGCGCCGCCGCCCAGCGCGGCCGGCAGCAGCACGCCCTGCAGCCGGATCGCCACCGCGTCGAGAAAGCCGAACAACAGGCAGGCCCACAGCGCGGTCACCGGATGCCATTTGCCGAAGATCATCGCCGCCAGCGCCATGTAGCCGCGGCCGGCGGTCATGTTGGGGATGAAGGAGGGCGTCAACGCCAACACCAGGTAGGCGCCGGCCAGCGCGCTGAGCACGCCGTTCATCGCCAGTGCGGTGTAGCGCAGGCGCAGCACCGAGACCCCCGCGGCATCGACCATCGCCGGGTTCTCGCCACAGGCGCGCAGCCGCAAGCCAAAGCGCGTGCGGTACAGCAGCCACCATACGCAGAAGACCAGCGCCAGCGCGACGTAGACCAGGGCGTTGTGGCCGAGCAGGCCGACGCCGACGATGGCGCCGAGCACGGGTGTGTCGG
>JAYUQJ010000054.1:0-5413 GCA_043756825.1 Betaproteobacteria bacterium
CACCCCTGGCCGCCAGCCCGGCGCCGCCCGCAGGCGCGCTGCCCAGCCCGGCGCCCGGGGTCGCCATTGCGCCCACTGCCTCACCCACCACCGCACCCACCACCGCACCCACCGCCGCAGCGCCTGCAGCGCCCGCTGCCGGGGGCTTCGACATCGGCACCGAGTTCGAACGCGTGGTGCAGGCCCAGACGCCGGGCTTCGGCGTCACAGCCCAGAGCGCCAAGTCGATCTTGCGCATCGACCGTGATGAACTGCAGTTCTCGGTGCAGTCCGAGCGCGAAGGCTTCCTCTACGTGCAGGCCTATTCGTCCGACGGCTCGCTGCTGCTGATCTACCCGAATGCCACCGCGGGGGCGCAGAAGGTGCGCAAGGGGCAGACGCTGAAGCTGCCGCAGCCACCGATCATCTTCCAGACCACCGAGCCGGTGGGCCCCACCCTGCTGCTGGTGATGGTGTCGGCGCGCGAGCGTGATCTGTCGGCCCTGCAACCCCGCAAGGACGGCGCCTACCGCCTGCTGCCGAGCGGCGCCGATGCGCAACGCATCGCCGCCAGCCTGCCACCCGGCAAGGTGCCGGCCCAGGCCGGCAAGGCCATCTGCCCTGGGGGCAGCGCCTGTGACGATGAATTTGGCGCCACCATCCTGCGCTTCGAGACGGTGCGCTGAGCAGTCAACCGCTGCCCTGGCCGGCCGGGCCAGGGCATGCGAGCATGGGTTCGGCCGGCAACCCTGCAGTTTCATGCGCCGGGGCGTGAGGGCCAGGCCCGCCGCGCGACCACCCACGGCGGCACCAGGCCCTGCGGCCGCATCCCTGCCAGCCGGTTGTCGGGCCCGCCCGGCTCGCTGGCCGAACCCATCACCTTCGAGGCTGCACCCATGAACCCTGCCAGTACCCACGCCGCCCGCGAGCCGACCCCTGCCCGGCACACCGCTTGCGGGCGGCCCGCCTGATGGCTGCGTCGGGCAACAAACGCGGCCTGTGGCTGGCGGTGATCGGTGTGGCGCTGCTGGCGGTGCTGGCCTACCGTTATTTCGATCTGGGCCAGTTGCTGACGCTGGACAACCTGAAGGCCAGCCGCGATGCCTTGGTGGCCCAGGTGCAAGAGCGGCCGCTGTTCACCGCAGCGGCCTACTTTGCGGTGTATGTGGCGGCCACCGCGCTGTCCATCCCCGGTGCCACGGTGCTCACCTTGGCTGCCGGCGCGATGTTCGGCCTGGGCTTGGGGCTGCTGCTGGTGTCGTTTGCGTCCAGCCTGGGCGCCTTGCTGGCCTTCCTGGTGGCGCGCTACCTGCTGCAGGGCAGCGTGCAGGCGCGCTTCGGCAAGCTGCTGGCGCCAATCAACGAAGGCATGGCGCGCGATGGCGCCTTCTACCTGCTCACCTTGCGCCTGGTGCCCTTGTTCCCCTTCTTCGTGGTCAACCTGCTGGTGGCGCTGACGCCGATCACCGCAGCGCGCTTCTACCTCGTCAGCCAGGTTGGCATGCTGGCCGGCACCGCCGTCTTCGTCAACGCCGGCACCCAGCTGGCGGCGATCCGGCAAGCCTCGGACGTGCTGTCGCCCGGCCTGCTGCTGAGCTTCGGGCTGCTGGGGGTGTTTCCGTTGGTGGCCAAGGCGGTGGTGTCGGCACTGCAGCGCCGCAAGGTGCAGGCCAAGTGGGCGCGCCCGGCCCGCTATGACCGCAATCTGGTGGTGATCGGCGCGGGCGCCGGCGGCCTGGTGTCGGCCTACATCGCCGCCGCAGTCAAGGCCAAGGTCACGCTGGTCGAGCAGCACCTGATGGGCGGCGATTGCCTGAACTTCGGCTGCGTGCCCAGCAAGGCGTTGATCCGCTCGGCCAAGCTGGCGCACGAGCTGAAGCAGGCCGACCAGCTGGGCCTGCGCGACGCCAGCGCCACGGTCGACTTTGGCGCCGTGATGGCGCGCATCCAGCGCGTGATTGCCGACATCGAGCCGCACGACTCGGTCGAGCGCTACACCGGCCTGGGGGTGGACGTGGTGCAGGGCCGCGCCCGCATCACCTCGCCCTGGCAGGTCGAGATCACCACCGCCCAGGGCGTGCAGACCCTGACCACCCGCAACATCGTGATCGCCACCGGCGCCCGGCCGTTCGTGCCGCCGATCCCGGGCCTGGCCGAGCTGGGTTGCCTGACGTCCGACACCGTCTGGGGCCTGAAGACGCTGCCCAAGCGCCTGCTGGTGCTGGGTGGCGGGCCCATAGGCTGCGAGCTGGCCCAGGCCTTCGCCCGCCTGGGCGCCGAAGTGACGCAGGTGGAGATGGCGCCGCGCCTGATGCTGCGCGAAGACGAAGACGCCGCCACGCTGGTGCGCCAGTCGCTGCAGGCCGACGGCGTGCGGGTGCTCACCGGCCACCAGGCGGTGCGCTGCGAGCGCCAAGGCGACACCAAGCGCCTGGTCGCCAGGCAGGGCGAGGCCGAGATCGTGATCGAGTTCGACGAGTTGCTGTGCGCGGTGGGCCGCAGCGCCCGGGTCGAGGGTTTCGGGCTGGAGGAATTGGGCATCCCGCTGACCGCCCGCAAGACCATCGAGACCAATGCCTGGCTGCAGACCCTGCACCCCAATATCTATGCGGTGGGCGATGTGACCGGCCCCTACCAGCTCACCCATGTCGCCGCCCACCAGGCCTGGTATGCAGCGGTGAATGCGCTGTTCGGCCGCTTCAAGCGATTCAAGGCCGACTATTCGGTGATCCCCTGGGCCACCTTCACCGACCCCGAGGTGGCGCGGGTGGGCCTGTCGGAAGACGAAGCCCGGGCCCAGGACATCCCCTACGAGCTGACCCGCTACGGCATCGACGACCTCGACCGCGCCATTGCCGACGGCACGGCGCATGGCTATGTCAAGGTACTCACGGTGCCGGGCAAGGACAAGATCCTGGGCGTGACCATCGTCGGCACCCATGCCGGCGACCTGCTGGCCGAATACGTGCTGGCCATGAAGCATGGCCTGGGCCTGAACAAGATCCTGGGCACCATCCACACCTACCCCACGCTGGCCGAGGCCAACAAATACGCAGCCGGCGACTGGAAGCGCGCCCATGCGCCGCAAGCCCTGCTGGCCTGGGTGAAGAAGTACCACGACTGGGAGCGCTCATGACCGTCTTGCATCCCACCCGCCGGCTGCGCCGCCGCAGCCTGCTGGGCGCTGGTGCCGCACTGGCGCTGGCCGGCAGCCTGCCCGCCCGCGCCCAGGCCGGCTTCGACCACAGCCACGCGGCCTGGACGGTGCTGCTGAAGAAACATGTCAAGCTGATCGACGGCGGCAAGGCCAGCGCGCTGCGCTATGCCGGCATGGCGCAGGACCAGGCGGCGCTGCGCGCCTATGGCGCCAGCCTGTCGGCGGTGCCGGCGGCCACCTTCGACGCCTGGACCCCGGCCCAGCGCATGGCCTTCCTGATCAATGCCTACAACGCCTACACGGTGGAGCTGATCCTCACCCGCTACCCCAGGCTGGCATCGATCAAGGACCTGGGCAGCCTGATCAGCAACCCCTGGAAGCCCAGGTTCATCCCGCTGCTGGGCGGCATGATGTCACTCGACGGCATCGAGCACGAGACCCTGCGCGCGCGCGGCCGCTATGACGACCCGCGCATCCACTTTGCCGTCAACTGCGCGTCCATCGGCTGCCCGATGCTGCGCGAAGAGGCCTTCGTGGCCGACCGGCTGGACGCGCAACTGGACGAGCAGACCCGGCGCTTCCTGGGCGACCGCAGCCGCAACCGCTACAACCCGGCCAGCGCCAAGCTGGAGGTCTCGAAGATCTTTGACTGGTATGGCGATGATTTCAAGCAGGGCCACCGCGGCATCACGTCACTGGCCAGTTTTCTGGGCCGCCACGCCGACCTGCTGGCCGATGCGCCGGCCGACCGCGAGAAGCTCAAGGCTGGCGGCGTGCCGGTGGCCTTCCTGGACTATGACTGGAAGCTCAACGACGCCGCTTGAGGGCCTTGCGCCCGCACACTGCAAGTTGGCGGGCGCAAGGCCTCACCAGGACTTGAGCCGCTTGGCAATCGCCTCGATGGCGCCGCTGGCGTTGGGGTCGACCATGATGGTGTCGAAGTCGATCTCGTCGCCAATGATGACCAGCAGACCGGCCGCCGCCGCATAGGCGTCGTTCGACTTCTTGGCGGACTTGACGGCCCCGTTGTAGAGCGCGGTGGCCGCCTCCTTGCGGTGCTTGCCTTGGGTGCCCCGGAGCGTCTTGTAGAGGAACTTGCCCTTGCGGAACAGCTGGAAGCCGGCGGTTGGCGCGGCCCCGACGAGGGTGCCCACCGTCACCGCACCCACGGCCGTGCCGACGCCCGGCAGCGCGACCGTGCCCGCCGCCCCGCCGATGGCGGCCCCGGTCACCCCGAAGGCCATCACCGCCGCCGATTGCCCGGCCTTGCGCTTGGCCTTGGTGCTCTTCTTGGCCGCGACATAGGCCAATGCGGTCTTCACATCAGTGATGCTGCGCTTGCCGTCGTAAGGAGACCAGCCGGTGTAGTAGCGCGTCAGCACGCCTTCCAGGGCGCTGACCTTGTCGGCGGCGCGTCCGGCCGACATGGCGTGCTTTGCGGCACTGAGCAAGAAAGTAGCCATGACGAGGATTTCCTGACCAGGATGGGGGTGAGCTTGGGCGGGTTCCCAGTGTGCGGCATACGCCCGGCCTTGGCGCGGTGACCGGGCGCCCACCCCCTGCTTCAGTGGGTGGACGGCAGGGCCTGGCCCGCACTCAGGCAGCGGCAGCGCCCTCCACCACAAAGCTCACCACGGTTGCACAGCTGCCGCCGATGTTGAGGGTCTGCACGCGCCGCGCGCCGTCGATCTGGCAGGCGCCGGCCCGGCCGGTGACCTGCAAGGCGGCGTCCCGCAGCATGCGCGCGCCGGTGGCGCCCACCGGGTGGCCGGCGCCGATCAGGCCGCCGCTCAGGTTGATCGGGCAGGCGCCGCCGGGCTCGATGCGGCCGTCCTCCAGCGCCCGCCAGCTCTGGCCGGGCGGCGTCAGGCCGAAACGGTCGATCGCCATGTATTCGGTGATCGTGAAGCAATCATGCGTCTCGATGCCATCGAGGGACTCGACTCCCGCCACACCGGCCCGCTGCCAGGCGGCCGTGATGGCCTCGCGCAGATGCGGGAAGACCAAGGCCTGGCCGCGGCTGCGCTCGAACTTTTCTTTCAGGCGCAGGCCCCCGTTGCGGTGGCCCAGCCGGTGATGCGGGGCAGGCTGGCCAGCGTCACACCCGTGCGCCGGGCATGGTCGGCCGCAAACGCCGGTGAGGCCAGCAGCAGGCTGCAGGCGCCGTCGGTGATCTGGCCGCAATCCTGGCGACGGGTGCCAGGCTCGATCAGCGGATTGGCCTGGTCGTCGTCGGTGAAGGCCAGCGGGTCGAATTGCCACTTGCGCGTCTGCGCC
>JAYUQJ010000055.1:0-5412 GCA_043756825.1 Betaproteobacteria bacterium
CTGCCGCGCTCGAGGTGGTCCATGATCCGGCCCGGCGTGCCGACGACGATATGCGCGCCGTGCTCCAGGCTCGCCAGTTGCGGGCGCAACGTCGTGCCACCACACAGCGTGAGGACCTTGATATGGTCTTCGGCGCGCGCCAGGCGGCGCACCTCCTGCGTCACCTGGTCGGCGAGCTCGCGGGTCGGGCAGAGCACCAGCGCCTGCACCGCAAAGCGGCGCGGGTTCAGGTTGGCCAGCAGCGCGAGTGCAAACGCCGCCGTCTTGCCGCTGCCCGTCTTGGCCTGCGCGATGAGGTCGTGGCCGGCCAGCGCCAGCGGCAGGCTGGCGGCCTGGATCGGCGTCATCACGGTGTAGCCCAGCACCTGCAGGTTGGCCAGGGTGGCGGGGCTGAGCGGCAGGCTGGCGAAGGACGGGCCCGACAGGGCGGCGGTGGCAGGTGGGTCTTGGGATACAGGGGCAGTCATGCGCGATTGTCGATGATCGCGCCGCCGCGCCGCGCCGCTCAGCCCAGCACCCTGGGCTTGACCGCCCGGTGGAAGCCCTGATAGGCCTGGCTGCGCTGGTGGTCGGGGGTGGCGAAAGCCGCCTGGCCCAGCGATGCCCCGCCGTCGATCTGCACCGTGATGCCGGTGACAAAGGCCGCCCCGGGCGACAACAGGAAGACGATCACCGCACTGACCTCGGCCTCCTCGGCCATGCGGCGCAGCGGTACATGGTGCTTGAGCTGGCGGATATGCGCCGCCATGGCCTCGCCATAGCTGTCCATGCCGCTGCTGGCAATCCAGCCCGGCGCCACCGCGTTCACCCGCACGCCCGCATGCGCCCATTCGTAGGCCGCTGTCTGGGTGAGGTTGCTCATGCCGGCGCGCGCCGCACCGCTGTGGCCCATGGTGGGCATGCCGTTCCTGAAGTCAGCGGTCATGTTGACGATGGCGCCGCCCTGCTGCTGCATGCACTGCTTGAACAGCTCGCGCATCATCAGAAAGCCGCCGGTCAGGTTGTTGGCCACCACCGCATCGAAGCCCTTCTTGCTGATCGCCGCCAGCGGCGAAGGGAACTGCCCGCCGGCGTTGTTCACCAGCCCGGTGATCGGCCCGGCCTGCAGGGCCTGCGTCACATTGCCGATCACCGCGTCCTCGTCGCGGATGTCAAAGGCCAGCCAGCTGGCGCGGCCGCCGTCCTCGATGATTTCGGCTGCCACGGCCTGCAGTTTCTCGGGCTTGCGGCCGCTCAGCACCAGATCGGCGCCCAGCGCGGCCAGCTCATGCGCCACGCAGCGGCCTATGCCCGAGCCGCCTCCGGTAACCCAGATGCGCTGGCCTTCGAACAAGCCAGGTCTGAAATTGCTGTGGTAACGGGCAGGGGCTGCAGTCATCGGGGCGTCCTTGACAAGGTGGGTAGGCGGTAGCGGGTGCTGCATTGGACGCAGTGCATCGGCCCCGGTCAATCGAATGCCGGACAGTCGCTGGCCCGGCTGACGCTGGCCCGCGCTGCCAGGTGCGGCCACGCTCAAGTTGCGCTGGATCGGGTCGATACCTCCCCACATGGAGCATCACATCGTCAGCGGCCGCTTGTTTCCAGATGATTCCGCAGCAGCCTCACCTGGGCGGGGGCTGAAGCCGTGATCTGCGGCCTTGTCTGTCTGGGCTTGGCGCTGGCGCGCTGGCGCAGTGTCGGCCGTGGCCGAGGTTCGCGGGCATGAGCCATCGCTACCCCCAATCGCGCGAGCGCAGCGCCGAGTTGCTGCGCGCGGCACTGCGCCATATCGGCATGCACGATGTCAGCTGCAACCCCGTGAGCTTTGCGGTCTGGTACGAATATGCGGGCTGCATCAACCAGCGCCTGACCCAAGCCATCGACGCGCAGATCCAGGCCACGCCACGGCTGGACGATGCGGCGATGATGCAGCTCTACCAGGACCATGTACTCGACCCTGACCATGCGGCGGTGGGCCGCATCAGCGTCGAACTGCAACGCGTGATCACCGGCGTGGCCGAGAACGCCAGCCATACCGGCCAGAGCGCCGACGCCTTCGGCCTGCAGGTGGACAGCTTGTCGAAAGCGCTGAATTCACGCGATCTGGCTGCGGCTGCGCCGCTGTTGGCGGGGGTGTCGACCAGCGCCAAGGCGCTCAAAGGCAGTTCCGAAGCGCTGGCCGACCAGGTGGCGCGCAGCCGCGCCGAAATCGAGCGCTTGCGCGCCGACCTGGAGCGCGCCCGTGACGAGGCCCTGCTCGACCCCCTGACCCAGATCTGCAACCGCAAGGGCTTCGACCAGCGCATGGGCAGTCTGTTGGGTGCGCCGCCCGGTCCGGGCCGCACCCATGTGTTGTTGATGATCGACATCGACCATTTCAAGACCGTCAACGACAACCACGGCCATCTCTTCGGTGACCAGGTATTGCGCGGCCTGGCCGAGGTGATGCGCACCAGCATCCCCGACCCGCGCCGCAACATTGCCCGCTATGGCGGCGAAGAGTTTGCGGTGCTGCTGCCCGACACCACCCTGCCCGACGGCCAGCAATTGGCCGATCAGTTGCGCCAGCGGGTCAAGGCCATGAAGATCCGCGACCGCCGCACCCAGGCGGTGATCCTGCGGGTCACCATCTCGGTGGGCGTCAGCC
The DNA here is from genome assembly GCA_043756825.1 of Betaproteobacteria bacterium. Taxonomy (GTDB): domain Bacteria; phylum Pseudomonadota; class Gammaproteobacteria; order Burkholderiales; family Burkholderiaceae_C; genus Pseudaquabacterium. The sequence goes on from JAYUQJ010000055.1 coordinate 2,627, forward strand.
GGCTGGTGGTCGGTGACGATGCCAGCAGCTGGATCAGCCGCGCCGACGCGGCCTTGTACAAGGCCAAGCAGGCCGGTCGCGATCGCGTGACCAGCGCCTGAGCGGTGGCGCGCAGGGCGGGCGCACACGGGAGGGCGGCCTATGATGGGCCTTCCTGAGCTCGTGGAGACCGTCCATGCCCCTGCCATCCACCTGCGACCTCTGCGACACCCACAAGGGCGACAGCAGCGGTACGTTCCGGGTGCTGCCGCCGGTCTACCAGGCCTATGGGTCGCTGCGCGCCTTCAACGGGCCGGTCAGCACGGTGCAATGCCTGGACGACAACACCTCGGTCAGGCAGGCCGTGGAGTCCCCCGGCCTGGGCCGGGTGCTGGTGGTGGACGGCGGGGCCTCGCGGCGGCGCGCGCTGGTGGGCGGCAATCTGGCGGCGGCGGCGGCGCGCAATGGCTGGGCCGGTTTGGTCATCGACGGATGCGTGCGCGATCGGGCCGAGCTGGACGCCACACCGATCGGCATCCGCGCCCTGGCCCTGATGCCCATGCCCACGGATCGCCGCCAGCCCGGCCGGGTTGACCTGCCGGTGTGCATCCAGGGCATCTGGGTTCGCCCGGGCGAGTGGCTGATGGCAGACGAGGACGGCATGGTGGTGATGCCGGCCCCGCCCCTGCCATGACCGCCGCAGCCCAAACCGGCGACAGCGTGGCGCGAATCGCAGCGCGCTGCCGCCGCCTGGTCAACCGCCGCGCGCTGCTGGCGGCCGGCGTGGCCATGGTGCCGGTGCCCGGTGTCGACTGGATCACCGACATCGGCTTGTTGGTCAAGCTGCTGCCCGAGATCAGTGAAGCCTTCGGTCTGAGCCCGGCCCAGGTAGAGCGGCTGGCGCCCGACCGGCGCATGATGGTCTACAAGGCGATTTCGGCGGGCGGCAGCATGGTGCTGGGCCGCCTGATCACCCGCGACCTGGTGCTGATGCTGCTCAAGACCGTGGGGCTGCGCTTGAGCGCCCAGCAGGCCGCCAAGTACCTGCCCGTGGCCGGGCAGCTGGTGTCGGCCGCGCTGACCTACTCGGCACTGAAATACGTCTGCGAACAGCACATACGCCAATGCGAAGCGGTGGCGCGCCAGTTGCTGCTGCCCGCGCCCAGGGCCAAGCGCAAGGTTGCGGGCTAGAATGCGAGTTCAGTCGGGGTGTAGCGCAGCCTGGTAGCGCATCTGGTTTGGGACCAGAGGGTCGAAGGTTCGAATCCTTTCGCCCCGACCATCCAACAGCAGCCCCGCACGGCACGCTTCAAGCGCGTTGTGCGGGGTTTTTTCATGCCTGGCGCTGCGGCGCCAGGGCCAGCCCAGCCAGCGCCAGACCCAGCAGTGCCAGGGTGCCGGTGCCAGGCACCGGCACTGACCCGGAATTGGCCGGCGGTCGGGCCGTGAAGACCACGAAATCCTGGGTGGTGGCGCTGTACAGGCGCTGCGCCGTGAAGTTCTTGGCCGCGCTGCTGTTGTCGATGGCCGCCAGCCAGGTGTTGGCCAGGTTGCGTTGCGTGCTGCTGGCGCCCCGCTCGAGGTAGAAGCTGCCGTCCAGCATGTTCAGGCTGCTGCTGCTCAGCAAACTCAGGCTGCTGCTGGATTCGGTCACGATCTCCCACACCGCCAACTGGAAGGCGGCGCTTTCATTGGTGCTGTCAACCTGCGCGCCAGCCAGGGTGTAGAGCTTGCCCAGCAAGCTCTCCTGGCGGCTGGTGAATCCGTGGGTGCTGCCGGTGGCCACCAACTCGTAGTCGTTGTAGGTGGTGCCGAAGCTGAAGCCCTGGTAGATGTCGGTGCAGTAGGTCAGGATCGACGATGTCAGGCCATTGCGGGTGATCTGACCGTAAAACTGGCCGGCACCGATCAATCCCGACTGCGCCGAGGTATCAACCGCCGCGTAGCCATAGGCGAAGCCGTCGAGCCGGATGCTGAGGGGCGCGGCGGCGGCAGGCAGGCCGGTCAGTGCTGCGAGCAGCGCGAGAGTGGCACGGATCATGATGCGGGAACTTTCGGGACTCTTGCGCCGGCGTGTCGGCCGGCAATGGCCACACCATAGGTCCTGCCTTCGGCCACCCATCCCCCTTGATCCAATGGCTCGGCACGCGTCTGCGCGCCAAACGTGAAATGCTGCCCAAACTGCTGTTTGCAGCGGCCACGGCCAGACGGGCCGGCGTGGGTGCCAGGTCACAAAGCGCGGGCGGTGAGCAGCTGCGGTGCCGGCGGCCGGCGCTGCCGGGGCAGCTGGGTGCGCGCCGCCGGGCTGGGGTCGGGCGGCTTTGCCGCCGCCGTGCCATGGTCTGCCCGGAGGGACTCGAACCCCCGACCTGCTGCTTAGAAGGCAGCTGCTCTATCCGGTTGAGCTACGGGCAGACAGACGGCGCGATTCTAGAAGCCCACCCGGCGGTCGGTACCGGGTTCGCCGGCACTTGCTGCGAAGATACTGATCTGGACTATGATAGTAAAAAAGTCTAAAACAGGATATCTGATGCAAGCAGCCGAGTCCCGTGCCGATTTGCCCCGGCCGCTCGCCGACCCCGGCGCGGCGGCGCGCATGTCTGCCGCCGGTCTGCGTGCCTTTGCCCGTATCGCGGCGCTGTGGCAGCTGTCGGTGGATGACCAGTTGTGCCTGCTGGGCCAGCCGTCCCGGTCGACCTACTTCGCCTGGCGTCGCAGCCCCGAGCAGGCCCGCCTGCCGCGTGACACGCTGGAGCGCCTGTCCAATCTGCTGGGCATCTACAAGAGCCTGCAGATCCTGCTGCCAG
>JAYUQJ010000056.1:0-5409 GCA_043756825.1 Betaproteobacteria bacterium
CCGCAGCCATGCCCAGTGGCATGGCGAGGATTTGCAACGCCGCCACAGCGGCAAATCCACGGTTTTATGTCGCGAATAGCGTTGAACACTGCACTAGGCCATGCCTACAGCGCGCATGGCATCACGGGCACCTTGGGCTGGGTCCTGGCGCCGGCGCTGATGGTGCCGGTGGCGCTGGCCAGTGGCTGGCGCACGGCGATGCTGTGCGCGTCGGCAGTGGCCTTCTGCGTGCTGGCGCTGCTGTGGTGGCAGCGCGGCCGCCTGGCACTGGAGGTCACCGCGCAGGGGCCGCCCACGCCGCAGGCGGGCGCGTCGGCCGCCGCCGGGGCAGGCGTCGGGTCGTCGCGCGTGGCGGCCGAGGGCCTGTTCGACTTCCTTCGCATCCCGGCGGTGTGGATGTGCCTGTTGTTCTATTTGTTGTATGCGGTGGTGCTGAGTGCGGTGCAGAGCTTTGCGCCCGAGGCCGCGCGCCAGTTGCATGCGGTGCCGGTGCACCTGGTGGCCGTCTGCCTGTCGATCTACATGGTGTGCAGCGCCGCCGGCATGCTGCTGGGCGGTTTTCTGGTGGCCGACCCGGCGCAGTGCGAGCGCGTGGTGGGCATCGGCATGGGCCTGGCGGCCTGCATCGCCCTGAGCGTGGCCCTGCTGCCGATGGCGCTGGCGCTGGTGCCGGTGATGTTCGGGCTGATGGGCGCGGTGTCGGGCAGTGCCGGTCCGTCGCGTGACATGCTGGTCAAGCGCTCGACCCCTGAGAACGCCAGCGGCCGGGTCTTTGGCGTGGTGTATTCGGGCCTGGACATCGGCCAGGCCATCGCGCCGCTGGTCTTTGGCCGGCTGATGGACCTGCAGCAGTACCGCAGCGTCTGGATCGGCCTGGCAGCGGTGCAGCTGGTGCTGATCGCCAGCGCCTTCAAGGTGCGGCGGGTGCGCCGGGAGTTGCGGCCGGCGCTGCGGTCGGCCTGACCCGGCGCGCCTGCCGATAATGGCGGCTGGCCCCAACCGATCACCCAACCGCGCCCTGCCATGCCTCTCAGACCCGCCGGCCATGCCCTTGTCGAAGCCCTGATCGCCCAGGGCGTGCACACCGTTTTTGGCGTGCCCGGAGAAAGCTATCTGGCCGTGCTGGACGGCTTCCACGAGCACCGCGACAAGATCCGCTTCATCGCCTGCCGCCAGGAGGGTGGCGCGGCCTTCATGGCCGAGGCCCAGGGCAAGCTGTCCGGGCGGCCGGGCATCTGCTTTGTCACCCGCGGCCCGGGCGCGACCAATGCCAGCATCGGCCTGCACACTGCCTTTCAGGATTCGACCCCGTTGATCCTGTTTATCGGCCAGGTGGCCAGCGACCAGCGCGACCGCGAGGCCTTTCAGGAACTGGACTACCGGCAGATGTTCAGCCCCGGCACGCTCGGCCTGGCCAAATGGGTGGCCGAGGTGCAGGCCGCCGAGCGCTTGCCTGAATACCTGGCCCGTGCCTTCCACACCGCGCTGCAGGGCCGCCCCGGGCCGGTGGTGCTGGTGCTGCCCGAGGACATGCTGACCCAATCCATCACCGCGCCGGTGCTGCCGCGGGCCGAGCCCGCGCTGGCCTGGCCGGCGCCGGGCGGCCTGCGCGATTTGCGGGCCATGCTGCTGGCGGCACAGCGCCCCTTGGTGATTGCCGGCGGCAGTGGCTGGGACGCCGACGCGGCCCGGGCGCTGCAGCGCTTTGCCGAAAACTGGCGCCTGCCGGTGGGCTGTGGTTTCCGCTTCCAGGATACCTTTGACAACCGCCACCCCCTGTACGCCGGCGACGTGGGCATCGGCATCAACCCGCGCCTGGCCCAGCGGGTGAAGGATGCCGACCTGATCATCGCCATCGGCGTGCGCCTGGGCGAGATGACCACCGGCGGCTACACCCTGATCACGCCACCCCGGCCCAGCCAGAAGCTGGTGCACATCCACGCGGGCGCCGAAGAATTGGGCCGGGTCTATGCCGCCGACCTGCTGCTGCAGGCCTCGATGGCCTGTGCCGCCAAGGCCCTGGAGGCCCTGGCCGCCCCGCTGCAACTGCCCTGGGCTGACTGGACCGAGGCCGCCCAGGCCGATTACCAGGCCAACCACCAGGCACCCGCAGTGGCGCCGCTGGACATGGCGGTGGTGATGCAGACGGCGCAGCGCCTGGCCCCCGACAACACCGTCTACACCAATGGCGCCGGCAATTTCAGCGGCTGGCTGCACCGTTATGTGCGCTACCCCGGCCTGCAGCACCATGGTCGCAGCCAGCTGGCCTGCACCTCGGGGGCGATGGGTTATGGCTTCCCGGCGGCAGTGGGCGCGGCCCTGCTGCACCCCGAGCGCACGGTAGTCAACGTGGCGGGCGACGGCGACTTCTTGATGAACGGGCAGGAGATGGCCACCGCCAGCGGCTACGGCGTCAACCGCGGCGCAGGGCGGCTGATCTGCCTGCTGGTGGACAACGGCACTTACGGCACGATCCGCATGCACCAGGAGCGCGAGTACCCGGGCAGGGTCAGCGGCAGCGACCTGTACAACCCCGATTTCGCGGCGATGGCCCGGGCCTTCGGCTGGCGCGCCGCCAGCGTGGCGGCCACCGGGGACTTCGAGGCAGCCTTTCAGCATGCCCTGCAAGCAGGCCCGCCCATGCTCATCCACCTCAAGCTCGACCCTGACGTCAGCACCAGCCGCACCACCTTGACGGCCATCCGCAATGCGGCCCTGCGCCAGCCTTGATAGCCGAGGTCTGCGCGATGCAGGCTGTTGCATTGGGGGGTGATGCCTGCACGGCCGGGGCGCTATCATCGAAAACTCGCGGTGCAGCCCACAGCCAGGCCGGTCGGAGTGGTTGGCTGCACCGTCATCTTGCAAGACGGAGCGAGCCATGAAGTCTTCAAACACCCTCTTGTCAGCGCTGCGGCGCGGCGTGTTCTTGTCGGTCCTGGCCGGTTTGCCACTGGCCAGCATCGCCGCCGACCCGGTCGACCTGGGCAGTACGCTGCCCGATGCCAAGGCCATCAACGAAGGCCTGTTCCCCGAAGACGCCTGTGCCGACCTGGTGCGTGAAGGCTTCAAGTGCATGGGTTTCAAGCCGGCGGTGCGTTTTTCGCTGCCGGCGGCCACCTTCAAGGTGGGATCGGCCGACCTGCCCGACCTGCTGCGCCAGCAACTCGACCGCTTTGCCGAAGTATTCAAGGGCAAGAGCGGCGCCGGCCGCGTTGTGCGCATCGAGGGCCATGCCGACGCCACCGGCACCGAAGACGCGAATGCGGTGTTGTCCAGGCGCCGGGCCGAGGCGGTGCGCGACTACCTGGTGAAGAACGGTGTCGATGCCGGCATGTTGGCGGCGGTGGGCCTGGGCGCCAAGGTGCCCAAGATCAGCAAAGACCCGTTTGCGGCCGAGAACCGGCGGGTTGAAATCGGCCGCCAGTCGCCACCCACACCGCCCTGACCTGGCCGGGCAGCACGCCTGTCCGCTGGGGCCTGCACGTCACAAAGCCTGCATTTGCAGGCTTTGTGCATGACGCCAGGCCCGCCCGCGGCGCTTGCCGCGCAAGCCCTGAAATTGGTACGCGGGACGGGAATCGAACCCGTACGCCTTGCGGCTGCGGGTTTTAAGCCCGCTACGTCTACCTGTTCCGTCACCCGCGCGTGGTCAGGATGATAGGGTGCGGCAGAACCTGTCGGCGCGGTTCCCGGTCTGTGGGTCGGGCAGGTCGACAACTTCCACAGCCAGGCTCAAACCCAGCCAGTGCCGGGCTGCCAGACGCAGCGCGGCGGTATCCCCCGTGGCCATCAGGCGCGGGGGGGTAGCGCAGAACTGGAAGGGCGCCTGATCCGGCAGCAGGCTGGCCACGCGGCGCGCCACGGCCTGGGCCACGTCCACCAGCACGGTGCCGGGTGCCAGGCGTTGTTGCAGCGCCGCCGCCACCAGCGGGTAGTGGGTGCAACCCAGCACCACCGTGTCCACCTCGGCGGCCAGCAGCCGGCTGGCCAGGCGGTCCAGCAAGGTATCGAGCGCGGCCCGGTCCTGCCAGGCGTTTTCGATCGCCTCGGCCAGGCCGGGGCAGGGCAGGCGCAGCAGGCTGATGCCGCGCGCATGGCTATCGACCAGCTGGGCCAGGCGCGTGCTGCGCAGGGTGCCTGGGGTAGCCAGCAAGGCCACCCGGCCATTGCGGCTGGCCGACGCAGCGGGCTTGATGCCCGGCTCGATGCCCACGAATTGCTGCTGCGGCCAGCGCGCGCGCAGCCCGGCAATGGCTTGGGTGGTGGCGGTGTTGCAGGCCACCACCACCAGATCGGCGCCGGCGGCCAACAAGCCGGCGCTCAGCTGGGCGCAGCGTGCGGCCACCCAGGCCGCCGGCCGATCCCCCCACGGCGTGAAACGCGAGTCCGCGATGTAGCGCAATCGCACCCCGGGCAACTGCGCACGCAGTGCGCCCAGCACTGACAAGCCGCCGATGCCGGAGTCGAAGACGCCGATCTGCGCGGCCAAGCCGGGCGGTAGGACGGTCTGCGACGTTGCAGCGTCGAGCGGCAGGGGAGTGTGCTGGCTCATGGGGGCTTGCAGTCTAAGCAGAGGGGCGAAGGCGGGTCGGACCGACCGCGTCTGCTGCTCTGGCAAAAATTAGCACGATCGTTCTATTTTCTGCCATTACGGCCTGGCCGGGGCGCCGCATAGAATCAAAACAGGTTTTTCCAACCAAGCATTTCCATCCGTCCAGGAGCAGCGCGACATGAAGGTACTGGTGCCCGTGAAGCGTGTTGTCGACTACAACGTCAAAGTACGTGTGAAGTCCGACGGCACAGGGGTTGACATCGCCAACGTCAAGATGAGCATGAATCCGTTTGACGAGATTGCGGTCGAAGAGGCGGTGCGGCTGCGCGAGAAGGGCGTGGTCACCGAGGTGATCGCGGTGTCCTGTGGCGTCACGCAATGCCAGGAGACATTGCGCACCGCGATGGCCATCGGTGCCGACCGGGCCATCCTGGTCGAGTGCGCCGACGAGTTGCAGCCGCTGGCCGTGGCAAAACTGCTCAAGGCCCTGGTCGACAAGGAGCAGCCCGGCCTGGTGATCCTGGGCAAGCAGGCCATCGACGACGACTGCAACCAGACCGGCCAGATGCTGGCCGCATTGACCGGGCTGGCGCAAGCCACGTTCGCCAGCAAGGTCGAGGTCGCGGACGGGCATGTGTCGGTCACACGCGAGGTTGATGGCGGACTCGAAACGCTCAAGCTCAAGCTGCCGGCCGTCATCACCACCGATCTGCGTTTGAACGAGCCGCGCTACGTCACCTTGCCCAACATCATGAAGGCGAAGAAGAAGCAGATGGATATCTTCAAGCCGGCCGATCTGGGCGTGGATGTGACACCGCGCATCAAGACGCTGAAGGTGGAAGAGCCGCCCAAGCGCA
>JAYUQJ010000057.1:0-5406 GCA_043756825.1 Betaproteobacteria bacterium
CAGCAAGACTCGGTCGCTACAGGTGGCCGCATGCCGATCAGCCTGGCATCCTGGTGGTGCGCGCTGACACCGTCAAGGGGGCGCCGCCGGACGCTCACGCTTCCCGCGCTGCGCAGCGGTGCCGAGGTGCTGCTGGTGGAGGACAACGCCGTCAACCAGATGGTGGCCGAGGCCTGTCTGAAAGCGCTGGGGTTGCGGGTGCGCCTGGCCGACAGCGGCGCGACCGCACTCGACGCTTGCCTGACCCATCCCCCTGCGCTGGTGTTGATGGATCTGCAGATGCCGGGCATGGACGGCCTGGAGACCACCCGCCGCCCGCTTGCCCTGCAACAACAGGGCCGGTGGCCAGGTGCGCCCATCGTGGCCCTCACCGCCCACGCCGGCCTGGCCGACCACCAGGCCTGCCTGGCCGCCGGCATGAGCGGCGTGATGACCAAGCCCTTCACGATGGACGCGTTGCAGCGCCAGCTGGGCCCATGGCTGGCGGCCTGATCAGGCCCTGAAGAAGCGCTCCACCAGCATCCATTGCTCGGGCGTGTTCAGCGCCGGGGCGTGGCCGCAATCGGGCAAGGTCACCACCACGGCGCGCGGCCCGCGCTGGCGCATGGCCTCGGCCACCTCCGGCAGCAGCAGATCGCTGTGGGCCCCGCGCAGCACCAGCACCGGGATGCGCAGCGCGTCCCAGGCCGGCCACTGGTCATAGTCAGCGGGGTGGGCCTCGAACTGGCGCACCATCGCCGGGTCGTAATGCGGCGTCACGCGGCCGTCGGGCAGGCGCCGCACGCTGGTCTCGGTCAGGCGCCGCCACTGCGCATCGCTGAGCACGCCATAGGGCTTGTAGATGCTGCGGAAGTACTGCTCCAGCTCACCCACTGTGGCAAATGCCGCCGGGCTGCCGGCGTAGCTGCGGATCCGGGCCAGCGCCGGCGCGGCCAGCTCGGGACCGATGTCGTTGAGCACCAGGCGCTGGATGCGGCCCTGCAGCCGGCCTGCCGCCGCATGCAGGCCGATCGCCCCGCCCATCGACGTGCCCAGCCAGTGGCATTGCGCGACGCCCAGTTGGTCGAGCAGCGAGACGGCCTGCGCCGCGTAGAACGCGAGCTGGTACTCGGCGTCGGGCTGCGGGCTCCACTGCGACAGGCCGCGACCCAGCGTGTCCGGGCAGATCACCCGGTAGCGGGGCGCCAGGTGGGCGGCGATGTCGTCCATGTCGCGGCCGGTGCGCGCCAGGCCATGCCAGGCCACCACCACCTCGGCATCGGGGCTGCCCCACTCGGTGACATGCAGTTCACGGCCTGCGCAGCTGAGGTAGCGGGACTGGGGGCTCATGGCACGGGCAGGCGGCTGGGGTGGTGGTGAGCGGGCATGATCGGACAACGCTCAGTCGGGCACGACCCGGGCACGCGCCGAGGCTGGAGCTGGCCCGGCAGGGTGTTCTGGCGCTGACGGATCACGAACGAATTTGCAGCGCACGGGCGCGCAGCCGCCCCACCACACCGGTGGGAAAGTGATAGACGCTGAGCACGAACAGCACGCCCAGCCACAGCAGCCAGCGGTCGGGCGAGACGAACTGCGACAGCACCGGCACGCCGTCCAGCGCGCCGGCGCCCAGCTTCAGCAGGTCCTGCAGGTAGTTCTGGGCCAGCACGAACAGCACCGAGCCCAGCACCGCGCCGTACATCGTGCCCATGCCGCCGATCACCACGATCAGCAGGATGTCGAGCATGATCTCGAAGCTCAAGGTGGTGTCGGGCCCGGTGTAGCGCAGCCACAGCGCCAGCAGCGCGCCGGCCACGCAGGCGAACAAGGCGGCCAGCACATTGCTGAGGGTGCGGAAGACGACGGTGCGGTAGCCGATGGCCTCGGCCCGGAAATCGTTCTCGCGGATCGCCTGCAGCACCCGGCCGAAAGGCGAATTGACGATGCGCAGCAGCAGCCCGAACAGCACCAGCACCGTGAAAAACAGCGCGTAATAGCAGAGCACGCGGCCGTCGATGGCCAGGCCCAGCAGCGGGCCGTCAAAGGGCTCGAAGGCGGGGCTCAGCAGGGTCGGGTTCTTGAAGGTCAGGCCGTCCTCGCCGCCCGTCAGGTCGCTCAGCTGGGATGCCAGGGTCATGAAGGCGGTGGCCACCGCCAGCGTGATCATCGCGTAGAAGATGGCCTTGACCCGCAGCGAGAACAGCCCGATCAGCAGCGACAGCACCAGCGACAGCAGCAATGCCGCGGCCGTGCCCACCGCCACCGCCGCCCAGCCCTGGCCCATGCGGGAGCTGGCGATGGCCACGCCGTAGGCGCCGATGCCGAAGAACATGGTGTGGGCGAAGCTGACGATGCCGGTGTAGCCCAGCAGCAGGTCGTAGCTGGCCACCAGCAGGATGAAGACCAGCATCTTGGCCGCCACGCCCAGGGCCTTGCTGCCCGGGAAGGCGAAAGGTGCGATGGCCAGGCCGATCAGCACCAGGATCAGCGCCGCAGCCAGCCAGCGGCTGCGCGGCAGGTCGTGGGATAAGAGTCGATTCAACATGGCACTGTTCGCCCGCGCGCGGTCGCATCAAGCAGCCGCCGCGGAACCGGCTTCGCCGGGCCGCTGGCGGCGCCCCCTGGGGCTGAGGCCGGACGGCGGACAGCACCTGCGTGCTGTCCGTCGCCTGCCGAGGCGGCCGGGCATGCAGGCCCGGCCGTGGACAGGCGCCGAAGGCGCATCGGGGGGGGCGAGGTCATCGGTTCGTGACCGGGTAGAGGCCCTGCGGCCGCCACAGCAGGATCGCCACCATCAGCCCGATGTTGCTGAACAAGGCCACCTTGGGCGCCAGGAAGCCGGTGTAGTTGGCCATCAAGCCCACCAGCAGCGCGCCGACAAAGCAGCCCAGCGTCGACCCCAGGCCGCCGATGATGATGACGATGAAGATCAGCACATTGACCTGCGCGCCGATCTGCGGGGTCACGTTCTGCTGGTACAGGCCCCACAGCACGCCGCCCAGGCCGGCGAGTGCCGATCCGGTGACGAACACGCCCACGAACAGCCGGCGGATGCGGTAGCCCAGGCTCTCGACCATCTCGCGGTCCTGCACGCCGGCGCGTATCAACAGGCCCACTTTGGTGCGGTTGAGCGTGAAGGCCAGCGCGGCGAACACCAGCAGCCCGACCCCTGCGGCCAGCACCCGGTACTTCTCGATCGACGCGCCGCTGCCGATGCCCTCGATCAGCCACGACCCGCGCAGCACCTCGGGCAGCGGCAGGGCAATCTGCTGCGGGCCCCACAGCACCTTGATGATCTCCTCGGCCACGATCATGCCGCCCATGGTGATCAATATCTGCTTGAGGTGCAGGCCGTAGACCGGCCGCACGATCACCCGCTCGAAGGCCCAGCCCACGGCGCCGGCCACCACCATCGCGGCCAGGCAGGCGGCGGCCACGCTGGCCAGCTGCGCACCGGGGGAATCGCCCGCCCAGGGCGCCAGGCCGCCCATCACCGTGGTGGCCATGAAGGCGCCCAGCGCGATGAACACGCCATGGCCGAAGTTCAGCACGTCCATCAGCCCGAACACCAGGGTCAGGCCCGAGGCGATGACGAAGATGATCAGGCCCATGGCCAGCCCGGCCACGGTGAGCGTGACCCAGCTGCTGGCGCTGCCGATGGCGGGCAGGGCCAGCGCCATCAAGGCCACCAGCAACAACAATGGGCGCCAGTCGAATTGCGCGCTTGGCACGGCAGCACGCACGCCAGCGGCCGCCGCGGAACCGGCTTCGCCGGTCTGCTGGCGGCGCCCCTCTGGGGGGGAGGCGCCGAAAGCGCTGCGGGGGGGGGTCACTGATGCGCCCCCAAAGACAAACCCAGCAGGCGCTGCTGCATCGCCTCGTCGCCGGCCAGCTCGGCCATCGCGCCGCGGTGCACCACCCGGCCGTCGTCCATCACCGCCACCTGGTCGCCCAGGGCCTTGGCCATGGTGAAGTTCTGTTCCACCATCAGCACGGTGGTGTGCTGGCGCTTGAGCTCGCGAAACGCTGCGATCAAGTTCTGGATGATCGACGGCGCCAGGCCCTTGCTGGGCTCGTCGATCAGGATCAGCGCGCGCGGCTCGATGATGGCCCGGGCCACCGCCAGCATCTGCTTCTGGCCGCCGCTCAACTTGCCGGCCGGGAACAGCCAGAACTTCTGCAGGGCCGGGAACAGGCCGAAGATCCATTCGAGCCGCTGGCTGTCGAGCTCGCTCGCATGGCGGGCGCTGCGCGCGGCCAGCAGCATGTTCTCTTGGACCGTCAGGTCGGTGAAGATGCCCATGCTCTCGGGCACGTAGGCGATGCCCAGCCCGGCGATGTCGGGCGTGGCCAGTGCCTTGATCGACTGGCCGCGGAAGCGCACATCGCCCTGGCCGGCCCGCCACAGGCCCATGATGGTGCGCAGCGTGGTGGTCTTGCCCGCGCCGTTGCGGCCCAGCAGCATCGTCACCTGGCCCTCGGCCACGGCAAAGTCCACGCCGTGCAGGATGTGATACGCCGCGATGTGGGTGTGCACGCCGCTGAGTTCAAGCAAGGGGGTGGCGCTGCTCATGCGGGCTCTTCGGCGGCCATGCCGAGGTAGGCTTGCTGGACGATCGGTGAGGCAATCACCGCCGCCGGCTCGCCGTCGGCCACCAGTTGGCCGTTGTGCAGCACGATGATGCGGTCGGCCAGCTCGCGCACCACGTCCATCTTGTGCTCCACCAGCAGGATGGTGCAGTCGGGGCGGGCCTTCAGGCTGCGGATCAGGTCCAGCACCACCGGCACCTCGTCCACGCCCATGCCGGCGGTGGGCTCGTCGAACATGAAGACCTTGGGGTCGAGTGCCATCAGCAGCGCCACCTCCAGCTTGCGTTGGTCGCCGTGGGGCAGGCTGCTGGCCGGCGCCTGCGCCTTGTCGGCCAGCCGCACCTGGGCCAGGATGGCCTGGGCCTCGTCGAGCCAGGTCTTGCGGTCCAGCCAGACGCGCAACAGGTCCACCCCGCCCCAGCCGCCACCCTTGCCGCGCCCGGCCTCGCGCGCCTGGATCGCCAGCCGCACGTTCTCATGCACCGTCAGGTTGGCAAACAGCTGGGTAAGCTGGAAGGCCCGGCCCAGGCCGCGCCGGGTGCGCAGCGGCGCGGCCAGCGTGGTGATGTCCTGCCCGTCCAGCAGCACCCGCCCGGCGCTGGCCGGCAACTGGCCCGAGATCAGGTTGAAGTAGGTGGTCTTGCCGGCGCCATTGGGGCCGACGATGGCGGTCAGCGTGCCGGGCGCGAAGGCGCACGACACGCGGTCCACCGCCACATGGCCGCCAAAGCGGATCGTCAGGTCTCTGGTTTCGAGCAAGGCAGTCCCTCAGACCCGGCGCGCAGCGATCAGCGCTTGAAAATCAGCGCTTGTTCCGGATCGGAACCTGCATCTCTT
>JAYUQJ010000058.1:0-5389 GCA_043756825.1 Betaproteobacteria bacterium
CATCCAGAAGCTGGCGGTGTGGGGCAACCACTCGCCCACCATGTATGCCGACTACCGCTTCGCCACCATCGACGGCGCGTCGGTCAAGGACATGATCAATGACCAGGTCTGGAATGCCGAGACCTTCCTGCCCACCGTGGGCAAGCGCGGCGCGGCCATCATCGCGGCGCGCGGCGTGTCGTCGGCGGCATCGGCCGCCAACGCCGCGATCGACCACATGCGCGACTGGGCCCTGGGCACCGACGGCGGCTGGGTGACGATGGGCGTGCCCAGCAACGGCGAGTACGGCATCCCCCAGGACGTGATGTTCGGCTACCCGGTCACCTGTGCCGGCGGCGAGTACACCCTGGTCGAGGGCCTGCCGATCGACGCCTTCAGCCAGGAATGCATCGACAAGACCCTGGCCGAGCTGCAGGGCGAGCAGGACGGCGTCAAGCACCTGCTCTGACACCCACCCGCGGCCCCCATCGGGGCCTGCAGCGCAAGGGCTGGCCGGCACACAATGCCGCCAGCCCTTTTTCATTGACCGCCGCCATGCCACCCATCCTGCCCGCCGCCGCCTTGCTGGACGAAGGCGACGCCACGCCCGGCCTGCCGGTCTGCGACCACTATTGCGGCACCGAGCCGCGCATGAAAAAGGCCCTGGCCCTGCAGGCCGAGCTGGGCCCGGTGTTCGACATCACGCTCGATTGCGAAGACGGCGCACCGGTAGGCGCCGAGGCGGCGCATGTGAGGCTGTGCGCCGCCGTGGCGCTGTCGGCCGACAACCGCTTCGGTCGGGTGGGTGCCCGGGTGCACCCGGTGGACCACCCCAGCTTTGCCGACGATGTCGAAACCCTGGTAGGCCAGGCCGGCGATCGCCTGGCCTACCTGATGCTGCCCAAGCCGCGCCACCTGGCCGACCTGCAGCAGGCCATTGCCCACATCGAGCGGGTTGCCGACGCCCACGGCCGCGGCCAGGGCCTGCCGGTGCATGCGCTGGTCGAGACCCATGGCGCGCTGCGCGATGTGTTCGCGATGGCCGCCCTGCCGCGGGTGCAGAGCCTGAGCTTCGGGCTGATGGACTTTGTCTCGGCGCATCGCGGCGCTATACCGCAATCGGCGATGGGCGTAGAGGGCCAGTTCAGCCACCCGCTGGTGCTGCGCGCCAAGCTGGAGATTGCTGCTGCCTGCCACGCCGCCGGCAAGGTGCCGTCGCACTGCGTGGTGACCGAGTTCAAGGACGACGAGGCACTGGCCAACGCAGCGCGCCGCGCCAGTCGCGAGTTGGGCTACACCCGCATGTGGAGCATCCACCCGGCCCAGATCCAGCCCATCGTCGACGCCTTCGCCCCCACCGTGGCCGAGGTCGACGAGGCCATCGCCATCCTGCTGGCGGCCCAGGCGGCCGAGTGGGCGCCGATCCGCCACACCCAGCGCGGGCAGGACCAGCTGCACGACCGCGCCAGCTACCGCTACTTCTGGCAGCTGATCCAGCGCGCCCGCCGCACCGGCCAGCCCTTGCCGGTGGAGGCGCAGGCGGCATTGTTCGGAAGGCTGGCAGACTGACGGCTGAAGGCAGCCCTCGCAACCACCAGGATGGAAGCGATGGCCAGGCCGGCGACCCATGACGGCAATGACGCGGGACACCTGAGCCGCCAAGGCGGGCTCACGGGCAAGCACGGCCGCCATCTGCTGGGTGGGTGGCGTTGTCGGAAATGAGACGCAGGCTGCCTGCTGACAGCGGCTGACAAGCTGGATGCAGAGGCTCGTGATCCCGAGCACCTGCGTGGGCCGCAGCTTGCCTTGATCCGCCTGGCGCAACCGTGCGGTGCAGAACAGACAGGGTGGCGCCTTGCAGCACACAGTCACTGGCCCGCCAACAGGATTGCCGGGCTTGCGCGGTTCAAGACCGGGATGATTGGCCATGCCACGGAAGACCTGCGAGTCGAGCTCACTTCAGGAGGAATACCGCATGAACGAATCCACTCTGCAGCCGCCGCAGGCTGCACCTGCCGACCCAGACCTTGCCGAGCAGGCCCGGCCCGGGCACGGTGTTCCGTCGCAGGACCTCAACCCCGGAGCCCAGTTTGCGCTGGCGCCCGACGAGGCCGAGCGCGAGGCCAGGTCGGTGATGATGGGTGGCGGCGTGGTGGCCGGCATGGCCACCGGAGCCGCCATCGGCGTCATGGTGGCGGGCCCGGTGGGGGTGCTGGTGGGCGCCACGCTGGGCGCCGCTGCGGGCGCTCTGGGCGGTGCTGCGGTCGGCGCCACTGCCGACCCGGATCAGCCGGGCATGTCCGACCCGGTGCACGCCGACACCGTAGGCCTGCACATCGAGGACAGTGGCGGCAGCGGCCGGCCCGTGGTGCTGATCCACGGCTGGCCCCTGTCGGCCCAGGCCTGGGAGCCGCAGGTGTCGGTGCTGCGCGACGCGGGCTATCGCGTGGTGGCCTATGACCGCCGGGGCTTCGGCCGGTCGGACAAGCCGGAATCGGGTTACCTCTACGACACGCTGGCCGATGATCTGCAGCGCGTGATGGACCAGTGCGATCTGCAGGATGCGACCCTGGTGGGCTTCTCGATGGGCGGCGGTGAAGTGGCCCGCTACATCGCACGGCATGGCCCATCGCGCCTGCGCAGCGTGGTGTTCGCAGCGGCCGTGCCGCCTTGCCTGATGAAGACCGCCGACAACCCCGATGGCCCCCTCACGCCCGAGAAGGCGCAAGAAAAGTCAATGGCGTTCGAGCGCGACCGCAGTGCCTACTTCGACCAGTTCACGACGGCTTTCTTCTCCGCCGACGGTGTGTTGCAGGTCACCGAGTCCCAGCGCCGCGAGGCGATCGTCTTGTGCGAGCAGTCAGCGCAGCATGCGGCGCTGGCGTGCATGCATGCCTTCGCCACCACCGATTTTCGCGAAGACTTGAAGAAGCTGACACTGCCGACACTGGTGATCCACGGTGAGGCAGACGCTGTGGTGCCCTTCGAAGGGTCTGGCCAGCGCACCCACCGCGCGGTGCCCCACAGCCGGCTGGTCGTCCTGCGTGGCGCGCCGCATGGGCTGAATGTGTCTCACGCGTCGGCATTCAATGACGCCCTGCTGTCCTTCCTTCGGGATTGAATTCATGGGTCGCGAGCCGCCCGCATGGCAGGTTCAAGGCCAGGCCATGGTGCTGCAGCGTCAGCGCATCCACGCATCCCCTGGGATAGGCGCGCATCAAAGCAGGGGCGCGGCCGCCTGCCTTGCGCACAAGGTTTGACCTCATCCACGTCGAGCAACTCCGAAAGACACCCATGAACCCAGCAGAGCACACAAGTTTCGGCGTCTTCAAGCCCGTAGGACACACCGTCATCTCGTTTCCCAGCGCCGACCAGGCTGCCGAGGCCCGCGCGGCACTGGTCCGCCTGGGGCTCGCCGATGGCGCGATCCTCCGCTATACGGACCGAGAGATGCTGTCGCACATCGACCGCGACATCCAGGCGGCCAGTCCGCTCGCGTCCATCGGCCAGGAAATGAACCTGGTACTGGCCCACAAGGCGCTCGCCGAAGCGGGCTACCACTGGCTGGTCGTGCACACGCCCGATGACGAACTGGCGCGGCAGGTTGCTGCATGCGTCAAGCCGCTGGGGGCCGAACGGGCACAACTGTATGGCCACTTCATCATCGAGGAACTGATCACGCACGCCGATGCACCACCCCAAGTGGCCGAATCGCCCGACCGCAAGCTGGATGCGGCCACGCCATCTGGGCGCGAGGAAGAGCGCGCTGAACTGCGGCCGCCGAAGGAAGCGAACCAGGACCCCCCTGCGGCCTGAAGGCAGGGATAGCCAGGAACGACCCGGAACGGGCCGCCGCTCAGCGGCTCAGCGGCTCAGCGGCTCAGCTGCAGGCTGCAGGCTGCAGGCTGCGGCGAAGCCGAAGCATGGTTCGGCGCTGACGGTGGGCCACAACAGCGCATCCCGTCTGCATCGCCAAGCCGTCAACGTTCAGCGATGTAGTGCTGCATCTGCACCGTCTCGCCCGCTGCCAGCATCCCGCGCAGCCGGGCCTCGATGGCCTGGTCAGCCACGGTGGAGCGGGCGCGCTGGTGCAGGTAGTCGGCCCAGCGGGTGATGAGGAAGCGCTCGACATAGCGCGAGGGGTCGTCCAGGTCGCGGTAGACGCGCCAGAAGCTGGCGCCGTCGCGGCGCCGGATCGCCTTGAGCTGTGCCACCACGGTCAGAAAGGCCTCGGCCAGTTCGGGCTGCACGCGGTAGCTCAGCTCCACCGCCACCGGGCCCGCCTCGGGGTCGGGCTGGTCCTGCACCAGCAGGTCCTCGAAAGGCGCCTGGGTCACCTCGTGGATCGCCCCCATGCGCAGCGGAAAACGCCGCACCAGCAGCAGGTTGGCCACCATCAGCAGCGCCGCCGCGCACAGCGCCGCCTGCAGGCCGACCAGGCCGGCCACCGCGCCCCACAGCGCCGAGCCCAGCGCGAACGGACCCAGCGCACTCAGCACATGCAGGGCGGTGGCGCGGCTGCGCACCCAGGGCGGTGCGCTGGTCTGGGTGGCGGTGTTGAAGGTGCTCATCACGCTCATCCAGGCCGCGCCGCCGGCCATCAGGCCCAGGTAGACCGGCCAGGCCCAGCGCGACAGCGCGGCGATCACCATCACCGCCGCAAACACCCCGCAGCACAGCGCCACCAGGCGCTCCAGGCCCAGGCGCTGGCGCACCCGGCCGAGCACCAGCCCCACCCCCACCGCGCCGGTGCCCAGGCAGGCCATCAGGAAGCCGAAGCCCTCGGCGCCCAGGCCCAGGCGCTGCTGGCCGATCACCGGCAGCAACGCCCACAGGGCCGAGCCGGCGCCGCTGTAGGCCGCCGTGCGCACCAGCTGCGCCAGGATCATGTGCGAGTGCCAGGCATAGCGCAGGCCCGACAGCATGCCGCCCCACATGCGCTCGGGCGGCAGGCGGCTGGGCGGGTGCGGCCTGGGCGGGTGGCGGTGCACCGTCCAGGCCATCACCAGGGTGCCGGTGACGGCCAGCGCAAACACCGTGCCGCCGCCCACCAGGGTGCCGCCCACTTTGTGTGCCAGGCCATAGACCAGACCGGCCAGCGCCGGGCCCAGCGCCCGCGCCCCGTTGTAGGCGATGCTCATCGCGATGATGGCCTGCGGCAGCTCGTCGCGTGGCAGCACATCGCCCAGCGCCGAATTCCAGGCCGGCGACAGCATTGCGGTGCAGCAGCCGGCGATGAAGGTGAACAGCAGCAGCACGGTCGGCCCGCCCCAGCCGCCCAGCATCAGCCCGGCCAGCACCACCACTACCACGGCCTGCGCCAGCAGCGCGCCGATGATCAGGCGGCGCCGGTCGGTGGTGTCGGCCAGCACGCCGGCCGGCAGGCTGAGCACGAACATCGGCAGGAAGA